>JBFJZP010000574.1:0-2587 GCA_041622095.1 Burkholderiaceae bacterium
CCGGCGGCGATGCTCTGGCGCACCGCCAGCAGGCCGCTGTGGAAGTAGGTGCCGTCGCCCAGGTTCGCGAACATGTGCTGGTCGGTGCTGAACGGTTGCTGGCCGACCCAGGGCACACCTTCGCCACCCATCTGCGTGAAGCCGATGGTGGCGCGGTCCATCCAGGTGGCCATGAAGTGGCAACCGATGCCGGCCATCGCACGCGAACCCTCCGGCACCTTGGTGCTGGTGTTGTGCGGGCAACCCGAACAGAACCACGGCTGGCGGTCGGCGCCCTTGACGCCGCCGAGATCGAGCACCTGCATCGCCTGTTCCTTGGCCTGCAGGATCGCCATCTGCGCATCGATACGCGCCTGCATGTCGGCGCCCAGGCCCATCTTCTTGACGCGTTGCGCGATCGCACGCGCGATCAAGGCCGGCGACAGGTCGGCCTTGGCCCGCAACAAGGTGTTGGCGCTCGGGTTCGGCATCGACCACTCGCCACCGGAAAAATCACCCTCGACCTCGTTGAACTTGCCGTAGATGTTCGGCCGCACGTCGGCGCGCCAGTTATAGAGCTCTTCCTTGAGCTGGTATTCGATGACCTGGCGCTTTTCCTCGACCACCAGGATCTCCTGCAAGCCGGTGGCGAAGTCGCGTGTGAGCTGCGCCTCGAGCGGCCAGACCACACCGACCTTGTGCAAGCGGATGCCGATCTGGCGACAGGTCGCGTCGTCCAGGCCCAGGTCGATCAATGCCTGGCGGGTGTCGTTGTAGGCCTTGCCGCTGGCGATGATGCCGAAGCGGTCGTTCGGCCCTTCGATCGCGTTGTAGTTGAGCCGGTTCGCCCGGATGTAGGCCAGCGCCGCATACCACTTGGTGTCGAACAGCCGCGCCTCCTGCTCCAGCGCATGGTCAGGCCAGCGGATGTGCACGCCGCCCGGCGGCATCTCGAAGTCGGTCGGCATCACGATCTGCACCCGCTCCGGGTCGATCATCGCGGTGGCGCTGGACTCGACGATCTCCTGGATCGTCTTCATGCCGGCCCAGACACCCGAGAAACGGCTCATCGCGAAGGCGTGGATGCCCAGGTCCAGGATTTCCTGCACGTTGGCCGGGAAAAACACCGGCAGCCCGCAGGCCTTGAAGATATGGTCGCTCTGGTGCGCAGCGGTGGAACTCTTGGACACATGGTCGTCGCCAGCCACCGCGATCACGCCGCCCCAGGGCGTGGTGCCGGCCATGTTGGCATGCTTGAACACGTCCGAGGTGCGGTCCACGCCCGGCCCCTTGCCGTACCAGATGCCGAACACGCCGTCAAAACGGTTGGTTCCCGGCGGCGCAAAACCCAGCTGCTGGGTGCCCCACAAGGCGGTGGCGGCCAGCTCCTCGTTGACACCGGGCTGGAACACGATGTTCTGCGCCTTCAGGTATTTGGCAGCCTTGACCAATGCCTGGTCATAACCGCCGAGCGGCGAGCCCCGGTATCCGCTGATGAAACCGGCAGTATTCTTGCCGGCCAGCGCATCGCGCTGGCGCTGCAACATCGGCAGCTTGACCAGCGCCTGTACCCCGCTCATGAAGGCGCGGCCGTAATCGAGCGAATACTTGTCGTCCAGCGTGACGGTTTCCAGTGCCTTGCGGATGTGGTCGGGTAGCGGCGCATTCATGTTGGACGGTGCTCCATGGGTACTGGCAGGAAATGACTTGGCGGCGGCGAACGCGTGAATCGGCGGCCTGCGACAAGCTTGTCGGCAAAGTGTAGGCCCGATACGCAGATATGTCTTTTCTAAATATGCTGTTATATCGCTATCATCAGAAAGATTCTTTCTCCATATGGCACTTCATGGAAATATTAGATAAGTTTGACCTGGCCATCCTGAACGAGTTGCAGGGCGACGGGCGACTGTCGAACACAGACCTTGCCCAGCGGGTAGGCTTGAGCGCCGCCCCTTGCTGGCGCCGGGTCCGTGCGCTGGAGGAGGGCGGCTTCATTACCGGTTACCGGGCCGAGATCAACCGCCACAAGATCGGCCTGGGCGTCATGGCCTTCGTGCGCCTGGATGCGGAACGCAACACCGGAGACGGCACGCGCCAACTCGAGGAGGCGATCCGCGAACTGCCGGAGGTGGTGTCTTGCCACTACATCAGCGGACACGGCACGTTCGAACTGCAGGTCGTGGCGCAGGACCTGGACAGTTTTTCCCGCTTCGCCTTGCGCAGCCTGATCAACCTGCCCAACGTGAAGGACTTGCACACCAGCTTTTCGCTGGGCGAGGTCAAGGCGAGCAGCGCCCTGCCGCTGGGCCACCTGGTCGACAGCAACAAGGCGGCGCCCGCCGCGGCCGATCGAGGCCGTTCAGCGTCCCGGCGCGCGCGCTGACCCGCGCCACGCGCCGCTCGATCACCCGTTCACTTCGGCCACAAGGCCCACATGCGCACGGGCTGCTTGAGGCTGCCGGCCACGTCGCCCGCCTGCGCGCCCCAACCGACGAAATAGTCGGCACGTACTGCACCAACGATGGCGCTGCCGGTGTCCTGCGCCAGCACCAGGCGCTGGAGCTGGGCCGACGGAACACTGGAGGCGAGCCAGATCGGCGTGCCATAC
>JBFJZP010000575.1:0-2583 GCA_041622095.1 Burkholderiaceae bacterium
ATGGTCGACACCTGGGCGACGGTAGGCAGCTGCGCCCAGATCGGCGCCAACGTGCACCTGTCCGGCGGCGTCGGCATCGGCGGCGTACTCGAGCCGCTGCAGGCGGCACCGACGATCATCGAAGACGGATGTTTCATCGGCGCGCGCTCCGAGGTCGTGGAAGGGGTCATCGTCGGCGCCGGTTCGGTCGTCTCGATGGGCGTCTACATCGGCCAGAGCACGAAGATCTATGACCGCGCCACCGGCACGGTGAGTTACGGCCGCATTCCAGCCGGCTCGGTCGTGGTATCCGGCAACCTGCCGTCCAAAGATGGCAAATACAGCCTGTACTGCGCCGTGATCGTCAAGAAGGTCGACGCCCAGACCCGGGCCAAGACCAGCCTGAACGACCTGCTGCGCGACTGATCGCGAAACCGCGTCCCGCACACCGGTTCATCCTTCAGCTCAAGGGGCAACACCATGGCAACCAGCAGCACACCGGGAACGATGGAACGTATCCTGCGTTTGATGGCGGACAAGAAAGCGTCCGACGTCTACCTGTCGGCCCATGCCCCGGCGCTGATCAAGATCAACGGCTTGTGTATCCCGATCAACAACCAGGTGTTGCCGCCGGAGGCGCCGCGCAACCTGCTGGCCGAGGTTGTGCCGGCCGAGCGCATGGCCGAACTGGAGACCAGCAGCGAGCTGAACATGGGCCTGCCACTGGCCGGTGTCGGGCGTTTCCGGATCAGCGCGATGCGCCAGCGCGGCTCGATTGCCGCGGTGGTCCGCTTCATCACGCCCGAGGTGCCACCACTGTCGACGCTGGGGCTGCCGGACATTCTGTCCGAGCTGATCATGGCCAAGCGCGGCCTGCTGCTGATGGTCGGCGCCACCGGCGCCGGCAAGAGCACGACGCTGGCGTCGATGATCGACTACCGCAACGAAAACCTGGCCGGCCACATCCTGACCATCGAGGACCCGGTCGAGTTCCTGTTCAAGAACAAGCGCTCGATCATCAACCAGCGTGAGATCGGCACCGACACCGAGTCACTGGAAGTTGCGCTGAAGAATGCGCTGCGCCAGGCGCCGGATGTGATCCTGGTCGGCGAAATCCGCGACCGCGAGACCATGTCGGCTGCCCTCGCCTATGCGCAGTCCGGTCACCTGTGCCTGGCGACCATGCACGCCAACAACAGCTACCAGGCCTTGAACCGCATCCTGAGCTTCTACCCGGTGGAAGTCCGCGAAACCATGCTTGGCGACCTGGGCGCGGCGCTGCGGGCGGTCGTCTCGCAACGCCTGCTGCGCACCGTTTCCGGCACCCGCACGCCGTCGGTCGAGGTGCTGCTCAACACCAAACTCATCGCCGAACTGATCGAGAAAGGCGATTTTTCCAGCATCAAGGAAGCGATGGAGAAGTCGATGGCGGAAGGCTCGCAGAGTTTCGAGGCCGACATCGCCCGCCTGATCATGGAAGGTACGGTCGACCGCAAGGAAGGCCTGGCCAACTCCGACTCGCCGACCAACCTGATGTGGCGCATGGAGAACGATTTCGCCACTGCGCGCATCGCCAAGCCGGAGGAAGATCCGGACGACGAGCCCTCATTCACCGAGATCACGCTGGACGTCAAGCATTGATGTCGGACACGCTGCGCCTGACCGAGCAACTGATCGCACAGGCATCGGTGACGCCGAACGATGCCGACTGCCAGCAGATCGTCGCGCAGCGCCTGGCCGCCATCGGATTCACCTGCGAACACATGGCCTTCGGGCCGGATACCTGGCGCGTCGCCAATCTGTGGGCCAAGCGCACGCCGCCCGGTGCATCGACGCACCACGCGCCCCCCCTGCTGGTTTTTGCCGGTCACACCGACGTCGTGCCGACCGGACCGCTGGACCAATGGCACAGTGACCCTTTCGTGCCAACCCATCGGGACGGCCGGCTGTATGGCCGTGGCGCCAGCGACATGAAGGGCTCTGTGGCCGCATTCGTCGTGGCCACCGAGGAGTTCCTGGCGCAGCGGCCCGACTCCCGGCTGGCACTGGGTTTCCTGCTGACCAGCGACGAGGAAGGCCCGGCGCGTGACGGCACGGTCAAGGTCTGCGCGCAATTGCAGTCGCGTGGCGAGCACATCGACTATTGCATCGTGGGCGAACCGACCTCGGTGCGATCCACCGGCGACATGATCAAGAACGGGCGCCGCGGGAGCCTGAGCGGCAAGCTGGCGGTACAGGGACTGCAAGGCCATGTGGCCTACCCGCACCTGGCGCGCAACGCGGTGCATCTGCTGGCGCCGGCGCTGGCCGAACTCGCCGACGTCGCCTGGGACGAAGGCAACGAATTCTTCCCGCCGACAACCTGGCAGGTCAGCAACCTGCATGCCGGCACCGGTGCCGGCAATGTGATCCCCGGCTCGGCGCTGGTCGACTTCAATTTCCGCTTCTCGACCGCGTCGACACCGCAGCAGTTGCAACAGCGCCTGCAGGCGGTGCTCGATCGCCATGGCCTGGTCTACCAACTGGACTGGACGCTGGGCGCAGAGCCCTTCGTCACCGCCAGCGGCACACTGGTGCAGGCGATCTGCCAGGCGACGCAGTTGG
>JBFJZP010000576.1:0-2583 GCA_041622095.1 Burkholderiaceae bacterium
GCCCGGCGTCTCGTCGCGTGCCAGCTCGACTGCGATCAGGTCCTGCACGCCGAACGCCTGCGCGATCGGGCGGGTCACGAACTCGTTGGTCGCGGTGATGATGACGACATGGTCGTCGCTCGCCTGGTGCGCACGCACCAGTTCGAGCGCCTGCGGCCGGATCGCCGGACCCACGACACGCTGCATGAACTGCGCATGGGCAAGCGCCGCTTCCTGCGCACCGTGGCGGCGCACCGCGTCGGTGGCAAAGCGCACATAGTCGTGGATATCGAGCGTGCCGGCCTGGTACTGGGCAAAGAATTCGTCATTGCGCTGCGCAAACGCGACCGGATCGGTCCAGCCAATGGTCGTGGTGAAGACACCCCACTCATAGTCGGAGTCGATCGGCAGCAGCGTGTGGTCCAGGTCGAACAAGGCCACGCGGATGGAGCCGGGTTCGCGCGCGGCGCGGGGCGTGGAATCAGAGGGCATGGGACAGGGTCAAGATCAGGATTCGTCCATCATGGCGCGAATCATCGGCACCGTGATCGCACGCTTGGTTTGCAACGCATAGGCATCGATCAGGTCGAGCAGCTCCATCAGGCTGGCCAGGTCCCGGCTGAAACGCGTCAGCATGAAATCCATCACCTCGTCGCCAAGAAAAACACCCCGCGCATCCGCCGCCTGGCGCAGCACCGCGCGCCGCTCCGGCTCGCTCAGCACCTTGAGACCGAACACATGGCCCCAGCCGAGTCGGGTGCGCAAATCGTCGCGCAGCTGCAAACCGGCCGGCGGCTGGTCGCCGGTGGCGATCACGCTGCGCTGCAATGTCTGGGCATTGACGAACCAGTTGAACGCGGCCTGCTGCTGCACCGCGGTGTACAGGTGGACGTCGTCGAGCAGCACCGTCACCCAGCTGTCGGAGAACGCGCCCGGGTCCGGGTCACCCGCATCCATCCAGCCGACCCGCGCACCTTGCCCGCGCAAGGCCTCGCGCACCGCCTTGAGCAGATGGGTCTTGCCGCTGCCGCTGCCGCCCCACAGGTAGGTCGGCACCGGCGAACGCATCGCCTGCCCGCCGGCGCGCCCCAGCCACAGCGCCAGATGATCATGCGCCAGCTGGTTCGGGCCGGGAAAGAAGTTCTGCAGGGTGGGGCCGGTGCTCAGGCCGATGTCGAGCGCAATCTGCTTCATGCCGGTTGTTCACCCTTGTACAGGTCGCTCCCCAAGTAGGTCCGCCAGGCGCGCCGGATCGCCACCAGCAACACCGCACTGGCTGGCAGCGCGATCAACACGCCGACGAATCCGAGCAGTTGGCCAAAGGCCAGCAACGCAAAAATCACCGCCAGCGGATGCAGGCCGATACGTTCACCCAGCAGTTGCGGCGTCAGGTACAGGCTCTCGATCAACTGGCCCAGCCCGTACACCACCGCCACCATCAGAATTGCCTTGGCCGGCCCGGCGTTGGCAGAAAATTCCAGCACCCCGGCCAGCGTGGCCAGCACCAGGCCCAGGCCGAATCCGAGGTAGGGCACGAACACGGCCAGGCCGGTGAAGACGCCGATCGGCAGGGCCAGGTCCAGGCCGAACAGCGCCAGGCCGATGCTGTAGAAGGCCGCCAGGATCAGCATCACCAGCAACTGCCCGCGCAGGTACTGGCCCAGCACCATGTCGGCCTCGTCGGTGAAGCTGTCGAACTTTTCGCGCAGACGCGGCGGCACCAGCTGCTGGATCGAGGCGACGAACCGGTCCCAGTCCATCAACAGGTAGAACAAGGCCACCGGGATCAGCACCGCGTTGCCGATGATCGCAAACGCGACACTGCCGCCGAGCTTGAGCGATGCCATCATCTGCGCAAAAGCATCCTCGAAATTGGCATTGAGATAGGTCAGCACGAAGGCCTTGATATTGGCGACGTCGAGCGAAAAGCTGATACCGAAACGCTCGAACAGCGGCTTGATCGCCAGGTTGAACCGATCGAACAGCACCGGCACCTGCTCGCGCATCAACGGCAGTTCCTTGGCCAGGATCGGCACGATCAACAAGGCCACGCCCAGCAACACGACAAACAGCAGGAACTGTACCAGCAACACCGCCAGCACCCGTGGCAGCTTGCCGCCACGTTTGCGATCGAGTCGGTTGACCAGCGGCGTCAGCGCGTAGGCGAACACCGCCGCCACGACGAACGGCGTCAGGACCGGTCCGAGCAGCCACAGACTGAAGACGATGAACGCAGCAATCGCGCCCCATGCTGCGGCGGACTTCTGGGTTGCGGTGAATTGCATATGGCGGGATGGGTGCTAACCCGTAGAATCTGGGGCAAATTCTATCGGGGTCCGCCGCGGCCTCTTGTCGCCGCCTCGCGCGCGGCCGTCCCATCACGAACGCCATGACCTCTGCCACCCCCTCCTCCGCCCTGTCCTACAAGGATGCCGGCGTCGACATCGATGCCGGGGATGCCCTGGTGGAACGCATCAAGCCGCTGGCGCGCAAGACCATGCGCGATGGCGTGCTGGCCGGCATCGGCGGCTTCGGCGCCTTGTTCGAGGTGCCCAAACGCTACCGCGAACCGGTGCTGGTCAGTGGCACCGACGGCGTCGGCAC
>JBFJZP010000577.1:0-2577 GCA_041622095.1 Burkholderiaceae bacterium
CTTCATCGTCGAGGAACTCGATGACGGGCCGGACCAGCCGGATCCGCGCCTGACCCTTTCCTATGCGCTGCGCGCGGCGCCGCCCGGCTCGGCGGCGCAAGAGACCGGTGGCACGCCGGTCGGCCTGGTCCAGGGATGGCTGTCGCGGCGTGCGCTGGCCTGGGTGCTGAGCCTGGTGGTGCTGGTGTTGTGCGGCGCCTGGCCGGTCTGGCATGCGTTCCAGCCGGCGGTCACCGCGGCCAACGCAGCGTCGCCGCCGACGCTTGCGGCGCCGCTGCCGCCCGCGACCGATGCGGCGCGTTTGCAGGTCCAGCTGCAACGCTGGGTCGGTGCGCATGACAAGCGGCTCGACACCTTCTGGAACCCCGGCACCATTGCGTCGGCGCACCAGGGTTTCGCCCAGGACTGCCGCAGTTGCCATGACAAACCCTTCGAGCGCGTGACCGACGCCAGCTGCACCCAGTGCCACAAGAATGTCGGTGACCATGTCAGCGACCCGACCGTGGCCCACAACACCATCGCCGGACAACGCTGCGCGACCTGCCACAAGGAGCATCAGGGTCCGGCCGGCATGCGCACCACCGACACCATCGGTTGCGCGCAGTGCCACGGCAACATCCGCACCTACGCGCCGCTGACGACGCAGTCCGACGTCTCCGACTTCGCCAAGGCGCATCCTGAATTCCGCCTGTCGATGCGCCAGCGTGATGCTGCCGCGACCGTGCAACGCGTCTTGCAGACGCCGCAGTTGCGCGAAGACTCCGGGCTGGTCTTCCCGCATGACATCCACCTGGCTGCGCAGGGCATCAAGAGTCCGACCGGGCCGGCGGCCAAGGGCGGGCGGGTCGTTCTCGAATGCGCCAGCTGCCACACGCTGGACGCCGCCGGTGTGCGTTTCGAGCCGGTCACGATGGCGAAGAACTGCCAGTCCTGCCACCGCTTGTCGGTCGATCCGCAGGCGCCGGAACGCGAGGTGCCCCATGCCAGTCCGGATGTGGTCGAGGTGGCGGTGCGCGAGATCTACGCCAGCCTGGCGGTGGACCGTTATCCGGTTCCGCTGGTCACCTTCAATGCCTTGCTGCAACGCCCCACCGCCCGTGCGCCGGCGTATCAGTCGACCTCGGCCGGTCGCTGGGTCGAGCAGCAGAGCCGCAAGACCTTCCAGCACATGTTCGCGCAGGCCAATGGCGTGTGCACCACCTGCCATGTGGTGCAGGCGGAGCCGGCTGCGACTAAGGCCCCGGTACGCTGGCAGGTGCCCGCCATCGTGACCAACGGCCACTGGTTGCCGAAGTCCACCTTCTCGCACGCGCAGCACAAGAATGCCGAATGTGTTGCCTGCCACTCCGCCAATAACTCCAAGACGGCCTCCGATATCTTGATACCCGACATCCAGTCCTGCCGAACCTGCCACGCTGGTGCCAAGCCCGACAAGGAGAAGGTGGTCAGCCAGTGCGACAGTTGCCATGGTTTCCATCCGCGCAAGGATGACCATCCGGCGTTCCGGCAGCAGGCGGCGGTGTCGGGGGCGCGCCCATGAGGCTTCGTCTGCGCCGCGCCGGGGCGGTTGTCGCAATATTGCTGGCCTTGTCCGTCCTGTCGTCCTGTGGCGGTGGGGGTGGCGACAGCAGCGGCAGTGGCGTGGCGCCGACCGCCAGCTTCCTGAACGACTGCGGCGCCAATTGCGCCCAGGATGTGTTGACGGTCCAGGATGTGGAGCGGATCCTGGCGCAGGTGGTCACCGCGGCCCAGGCCCGCAGCCAGCGCGCCACCGTGGCGGTGACCGACCGGATCGGCAACGTGCTGGCGGTGTATGCGATGGACGGTGCGACCCCCACCTTCCGCATCGACGGTGGCCGCGGGGTGTTCGGCGGCCTGGAACAGGTGGCAGTATTGCCCAGTGGCGCGGCCGCGATCAGCAAGGCCTTGACCGGTGCCTATCTGTCGAGCGCGGGTAATGCCTTCGGTTCGCGTACGGCCAGCCAGATCATCCAGGAGCACTTCAACCCGTCCGAGCTCAATCAATTGTCCGGCCCATTGTTCGGTGTGCAGTTCTCGCAGCTCTCGTGTTCCGACCTGATGCGCCGCGACGACTCGGTCGCTGCCGGCGACGCGGCGATGGGGCCGAAGCGGGCGCCACTGGGCCTGTCTGCCGATCCCGGTGGCTTGCCGCTGTACAAGAATGGCCGGGTGGTCGGCGGCATCGGCGTGATGGCCGACGCGATCTACGGCCTGGACCTGGATATCACGAATATCGATGTCGACGAAGACGAGTACCTGGCGGTCGCCGGCAGCCTGGGTTTCGAGGCGCCGGTGGACATCCGCGCCAATCGCATCACGCTGGACGGGCGCTCGGCGCGTTTCGTCGACGCCCTGCAGACCGGTGTGCCGGCCACCTCGATCGCCGGTCTGCCGGGCGCGCTGGCGATGGTGCCCGGGTACTTTCCGGTGGCGGCCATCCGTGCCGGCACCGCCTATGGCCTGCCGAGTTCCGGCATCCGCCGCGACACCGGTCCGTTTGCGGCGCTGGGGGGTTATGTGCTGGTCGATGGCAGCAACACCAACCGCTTTCCGGTC
>JBFJZP010000578.1:0-2566 GCA_041622095.1 Burkholderiaceae bacterium
ATCGGCGGCATCTCCAATATCACGGTACTACCGGCGTCAAAGGGCGACGACAACAACGACGCACCGGTGCTGGGTTTCGACTGCGGCCCGGGCAATGCGCTGATGGACCACTGGTGCCTGCGCCACAGAGGCAAGCCGTTCGACCGCGACGGCGCCTGGTCCGACACCGGCTCGGTCGACGACGCCCTGCTTTCGCGCCTGCTGGCCGAACCCTATCTGGCCCGTACCCCGCCCAAGAGCACCGGGCGCGACCTGTTCAATCCCGACTGGCTGAACCCGCTGCTGGCGCAGGACGCGTGCAGCCGGGCGCCGGCGGATGTGCAGGCGACCTTGTGCGAGTTCACCGCGCGCGTCTGCGCCGACGACATGCTGCGCCAGGCGCCCGGCGCCCGGCTGCTGATCGTGTGTGGTGGTGGCGCCCGCAATCGGGCGCTGATGCGCCGGCTGCAGGCCCGGCTGCCCGGGGTGCGTGTCGAAGCGTCCGACAGCCACGGACTGCCGGCGCTGCAGGTGGAGGCCGCAGCCTTCGCCTGGCTGGCGCGCAAGGCGATGCGCCGCGAAAACGGCAACCTGCAAAGCGTCACGGGCGCCAGAGGCGCCCGTGTGTTGGGGGCGATCTACCCCCGTTGAACCCCCGCCAAGGGGTGTGTGGTGTCAGGTCGAGAAGCTCGAGCCGCAACCGCAGGTGGTGGTGGCGTTCGGGTTCTTGATGACGAACTGGGCGCCCTGCAGGTCTTCCTTGTAGTCGATCTCGGCGCCGACCAGGTACTGGTAACTCATCGCGTCGATCAACAGGGAGACGCCGTTCTTGGTCATCGTCGTGTCGTCTTCGTTGGTGACTTCATCGAAGGTGAAGCCGTACTGGAAGCCGGAGCACCCACCACCCTGCACGAACACGCGCAGTTTGAGGTCGGGGTTGCCTTCCTCGGCAATCAGGTCGGCCACCTTGGCGGCGGCACTGTCGGTGAACAGGATCGGTTCCGGCATTTCGACCGGTTGGACTTCGGCTACAGCGCTCATGGGCGACTCCAGAAATATAGAAAGACTGGCTCCATGCTACCGCAATGTCGCCAATTGGCCGCTCATTTGTTATTTGCCGCCAATTTGAGTGTGGGCTTTGCCTCACCCGCGTCCTGCGGATGCATCTGCCCGGAAATGGTGGCGCCCTGGTGCATTTCAAGGGCGCGGTAATATACATCGCCCTCGATCCGCGCCTTGGGCTGCAACTCCAGCATCACACGGGCATGCACCGGGCCATGCACATGGCCGTTGATGATGAGGTGGTCGGCATGGATGGCGCCGGTGATGCTGGCGGTTTCGGACACCACCAGGATGCTGGGCCGGTCTTCGTCGCCGCGGATGTCGCCGACCAGCGCCCCATCGATACGCAGGCCATCGGTGAACATGTAGTTGCCCGCAATATGGCTGCCATGGGCGATCAGGCTCTTGATCGGGGGTTGCTTGCGCCGGTTGAACATCGTGACTCTCCTTATTTTTCGTGGGTCTTGTTGCACATCAAAGATTGGCGGACTCCGTCGCCCGGACCCTGGAGCCTTCCAGCACCTTGACCGAAATACTCTTGACCACCGCCTGGGCCGGAAGCTCGACGAAACCCTGGAAGCGGCCGAAACGCGCGAACCGGATACCCTGCGGCTTCTCGGCTGCCAGCATCTGCCAGGGCTTGCCGCCCATGAGGCCGACCAGCTTGAGCTCGAGATCGCCCTGGAACTCGGCGGCAGACTTCTGCGGCTGGATCAGCAGCACCCGCCATTTCAGGCGCCGGTCTTCGCCCACCTCGGCCTGCAGGCCACGCACCGCGATGCCGTCCGGGCCGTTCATCGGGATCAGCTTCTCGAAGAAGCCCAGGTCGTCGCGCAGGCTGAGGATATCCTGTTCGAGTTGCCGGTTGCGCGCCAGCAGCTGCTCCTGCGCCGCCTGGCCAGCGGTGATCAGCGTCTGCGAGGTATTGGCCACCAGTTGGGCGCGGTCGCGCTCGGTCTGGACCTTGTCGAGTTCGGCGCGCAGGGTGACGACTTCTTCGTCGGCGTCGGTGTGCACCCCGGCGATCACCTTGCCGAACTCGAAGGCCCACAAGGCAATCGCGGCGCAAAAGCCGAACACCACCGCCAGCATCGCCCAGCGAAACGGCCACGGCAAGGCGCTGCGCACCGCCATGCGCGGCGCGCTGACGGTCAGGCGGCGGCGCAGCAGGCGAAAACGCATGGCCGGCAGAAAAGCAAAAAACCGTCGCAAGGACGGTTTGAGGGCTTGTGCCACCCGAAGGCGGCGCACCTGACAGGCTGCCGGGATGCCAGCCGCAGCCCCAGCCGGGTTTGCACCCTGGGCCAGGAACTGGGGTATGCCATCACGGCAATCCGGTTTAGCGCTTGGAGAACTGCTTGCGGCGGCGAGCAGAATGCAGGCCGACCTTCTTGCGCTCCACTTCGCGCGCGTCACGCGTCACGAAGCCGGCTTTGGACAACTCGGGCTTGAGCGTCGCGTCGTAGTCGATCAAAGCGCGGGTGATGCCGTGGCGGGTTGCGCCGGCCTGGCCGGACTCACCACC
>JBFJZP010000579.1:0-2564 GCA_041622095.1 Burkholderiaceae bacterium
GCCAGCATGCCCGGGCGACCGATCGCCGACCCCGGGCCGGGTCGGGTGGTCCGCCAGGGCGCGACCGGCTTGTCGGCGGCGATGAGCCTGTACGCCAGCAACTACCAGTGGTCCTTGCTCAGTGGCCCGACTGGCGGCGCCACGCTGGCGAATGCGAACTCCGCCACTCCCACCTTCACGGCCGGTCAGGACGGCAGCTATGTGGTGCAACTGGTGGCCAGCAACAGCAGTGGCACCGCCAGCACACCCGCCAGCTTGACCATCGTTGTCGACAACAGCTTGTCCTATGCTCCGACGGCATTACGTTTTGCCGACATCAAGCCGCTGCTGCAGGACAGCAGCGCCGGTCAATGCGGGACCTGCCACAAGTCTGGCGGCAATGGCACGGTGATCCCCCCGATCTGGTATGTCGACTATGACCGTGCCGGCACCGGCAATGCGGCCGACGCCACCAATCTGGCCTGGTTGTATACCGAGGTCCGCGGCCGGATCAATTTCACCGACATCGTCGCCAGTCCCTTGTTGCGCAAACCTTCTGGCAATCACCACAATGGCGGCAAGATCACCGGCTACGATACCGCGCTGGCGCCTGGCACCGCCGGGCGGGCCGGCTATGACAAGTTGCTGAACTGGATTCTCAACGGCGCGCCGCAATGACGCGATCGGGGCGCGCGGTGCGGCGATAACGGCGCCCGCGCACAACCTGGCCAGGGATGGCCAGGGTGCTTGATGTATCAGGGGCGGGCCTGCGCGCCGACTGCGCCAGGCGGTGGAATCAGTAGGTCCGGCGAGGCCCTGTATAGGTGCCGCCGGAGAATACGAATGGTGTCTTGCGTCCGACCAGCGTCTCGATCAGCGACAGTTCCTGGTCGGTGTGATTGACGAAGGGCGCATTGCGGATGTTGTTGCCTGCGGCCCCGTCGGCGACGATATACACCGGCCGGTCATGGCGCGTGGCGGCAATCGTCTCCTTGCTTTGCGGATCGGCATTGGCCTCGACGTCGGTGACGCCATAGCAGGTGCAGAAATAGGTGCGCTCCGGGTCGGCCTCGATATAAAAGCCGGTGCCGCGGATGCCGATGGTGGCGGTCGACGAGGTAACCCGCATGTTGGCGTTGCGCGATACCGACAGCAACTTGCCGCTGAGCATGCGCAGGCCGCCGATCAGCAGCGACGCGAGCGAACTTTCCGGCTTTTCGATCAGCAGCTTGCTGTCGCTGCGCAGAATCATCGAGTGGCTGTCGACGACGAACACGATCTCGCCGTTGCGCCCGGTCTCGACGGTGTCGCCCGGATTGATCCGGGTCTGCAGCGTCGCCGCCTGGTTGTTGACCGCCACGTCGCCGGAAACGCTGTAGACCGACTGGGTTGGTGGAAGCTTGGACGGCTTGCCGCCGAACAGGGAGCCAAAGGTGATGGCCTGGGCGGGTGTCAGCGTGGCGCCCAGCAAGCCGGCGCTCAGTGCCTGCACCAGCACCAGCCGCCTCGGATCATCGATCTCATCCTTCATGCATACTCCCGACGGGGTGACGAAGATCCCCGGAGGCCGGAAGTCTGCCTGGGGCGCGGGTCAATGCGTTCATGCTAACACGATGCCAGCACCATTGGCGCATTCGGCAGGCATGCTTTCCGTGGCCGATGCGCAGGATGTCGCCAATGGCCGACAAGGTATCATTGCCGCTGACCGGGCAGCCACAGGTCGTGCCCGTCGACCGTGCTGGATCCTTCCCCTCTCCATCCATACTTGAATCCGTAGTCCGTGCGCCTCAATTCGATCAAGTTATCGGGTTTCAAGTCATTTGCCGAACCCACCAACTTCCAGCTGCCCGGGCAGCTGGTCGGCGTCGTTGGCCCGAATGGCTGCGGCAAGTCCAACATCATGGACGCGGTGCGCTGGGTGCTCGGCGAGAGCCGTGCCAGCGAGTTGCGCGGCGAGTCGATGCAGGACGTGATCTTCAACGGCACCACCACGCGAAAACCGGCCAGCCGCTCCAGCGTCGAGCTGGTGTTCGAGAATGCCGACCACCGCGCCGGCGGGCAATGGGGCCAGTTCGCCGAGATCGCCGTCAAGCGGGTGCTGACGCGCGACGGCACCAGCAGTTATTACATCAACAACCAGCCGGTACGCCGGCGTGACGTGCAAGATGTGTTCCTCGGCACCGGCCTGGGGCCACGTGCCTACGCCATCATCGGCCAGGGCACGATCAGCCGCATCATCGAATCCAAGCCGGAGGAACTGCGCCTGTTCCTCGAAGAAGCGGCAGGCGTGTCGAAATACAAGGAGCGCCGGCGCGAGACCGAGAACCGCCTCAGCGATACCCGCGAGAACCTGACCCGCGTCGAAGACATCCTGCGCGAGCTCGGAAACAACCTGGAAAAGCTGGAAAAGCAGGCCGAGGTCGCCCAGCGTTACAACACCATGCAGGCGGACGTGAGCTTGCGCCAGCACCAGTTGTGGTACCTGAAGCTGGCCGAAGCGCAGTCCGACGGCGGTGAGTTGCTTGTCGGCGGCGAACGACGACCCGACCTCGGTCCCCAATTCGTCACCCCGGCCCTCGTCAGGA
>JBFJZP010000580.1:0-2563 GCA_041622095.1 Burkholderiaceae bacterium
GGAACCACGATGGACCACGATGTTTCGGTTGCGGCAGGCCTGGCGCCCCGTCGCATCGTGTGCCTGACGGAAGAGACCACCGAGTGGTTGTATCTGCTCGGCCAGCAGCACCGTATCGTCGGCATATCCGGCTACACGGTTCGGCCGCGCCAGGCGCGCCAGGAGAAGCCCCGGGTCAGCGCGTTTCTGACTGCCAAGATCGACAAGATCCTGGCGCTGGAACCAGACTGCGTGTTCGGTTTCTCCGACCTGCAGGCGGATATCGCGTCGGCACTGGTCCGCCACGGTATCCAGGTGACGGTGTTCAACCAGCGCAGCGTCGCGCAGATCTTCTCGATGCTGTACCAGGTTGCCGCGATCGTCGGCGAGCCGGCCCAGGGGCTGGACCGGATTGCCGGTATGCAGCGTGGTCTGGATGCGATCGTTGCGAAGGCCGCGGCCTTGCCGCGGCGCCCGCGTATCTTCTTCGAGGAATGGGACAGTCCGCATATCAGTGCGATCCGCTGGGTGTCCGAGCTGATCGGCATCGCCGGTGGCGACGACTGTTTTCCGGAACTGGCCGCCCACAGCCTGGGCAAGGACCGCATCATCGCCGATGGCATGGAGATCGTGCGGCGCAATCCGGACATCATCATCGGTTCCTGGTGCGGCAAGAAGTTTCGGCCGGAAAACGTGGCGGCGCGTGACGGATGGGCCGATGTGGCTGCGGTGCGCAATCGGCAATTGTTCGAGATCAAGTCGGCCGACATCCTGCAGCCGGGGCCGGCGGCCCTGACCGATGGCGTGGCGCAATTACATGCCATCGTCGACCAATGGGCGCGGCGCCATGCTTGAGCGCGGGCTGCGGGACGACGACGCCTTGTCGCTGGCGCGCAGCGAGTTGATTCTCGGTGGCCAGAAAAGCGGCAAGTCACGCCGCGCCGAAGCCTTGGCGCGGCGCTGGCTGGCGGCCGGTGCCGGCCAGCGTGCGGTGTTGCTCGCCACGGCGACCGCCAGTGACGCGGAGATGGCGGCGCGGATCGAGCGCCACCGACAGGACCGCGCGCGCAACTGCCCGGGCCTGCCATGTATCGAAGTGCCGCTGGAACTGCCCGAGGCGATCGCCCGGCACAGCGCGCCGGACACACTGGTCGTTGTGGATTGCCTGACGCTATGGCTGAGCAACTGCCTGTGGCCACAAGCCCGGCATGACGAGGTGGCGCCCTCAGCGTTGGTGGATGCGGCGCCCCGGGTGCTGGCCTTGCAGCAGGTGGTCGCTGCAGCGCCGGGCCCGCTGGTGCTGGTGGGCAACGAGATCGGCATGGGTGTCATCCCGATGGGGCCGGCGGTGCGGTCGTTTGTCGACGCGCTCGGGCAATTGAACCAGGCAATCGCACAGGCCTGCGAGCGGGTGAACCTGATGGTTGCCGGGCTGCCGCTGCGGGTCAAGGGGGATTGATGGATCGCCATGGGAGCCGCCAGGTATTGCGGCATGTGGTCAGCTGGCTGGTGTTGTGCCTGGCTTGTATCGGGGCGCAGGCGCTGGAGATCATCGACGACCGCGGGGTGCGGGTGGTGCTGGCGCAGCCGCCGCAGCGCATCGTCAGCGTGCTGCCATCCTTGTCGGAGACGGTGTGTGCACTCGGGCAATGTGGGCGTTTGGTCGGGGTCGACCGGTATTCGAATTTTCCGGAAACGGTGCGTCGGTTGCCCAAGGTTGGCGGCGGCCTGGATCCGAACGTCGAGGCGATTGTCGCGCTGCGTCCGGACCTGGTGCTGCTGGCAAGTTCATCCCCTGCGTTGGCACGGCTGGAATCGCTCGGTCTGAAGGTTGCGGCCCTCGAACCCAAGCGCCATGTCGACGCGCGGCGTGTGATGTTGCAGCTGGGGCAATTGCTGGGCGTGGCCGACGCCGCCCGCTTGTGGGCCGGGATCGAGGCCGAAGTGGATGTGGCGGCCCGCGCGCTGCCGCCGGCGGTGCGGGGCCAACGCATTTATTTCGAAGTCAACAACGGCCCGTACGCGGCCAGCACCGCATCGTTCATCGGCGAGACGCTGGCGCGCCTGGGTGTGGTCAGCATCGTGCCGGGTGAGATGGG
This sequence comes from Burkholderiaceae bacterium, assembly GCA_041622095.1. GTDB lineage: Bacteria > Pseudomonadota > Gammaproteobacteria > Burkholderiales > Burkholderiaceae_C > CAISIP01. The sequence continues at coordinate 2,079 of JBFJZP010000580.1, forward strand.
GCCGTTTCCGAAGATCAATCCGGAATTCGTCGTGCGCGCCGACCCGGACGTGATCATGGTGGGCGACGCGGGTTTCGCCGGCATGCAGCAGCGTCCGGGCTGGTCGCGCATGCGCGCGATTGCCGCGGGGCGGGTCTGCGTGTTTCCTCCCGAGGTGGCGGACGTGATGGTGCGTCCCGGACCGCGCATGGGCGAGGCGGCGCGCGCGATGGCCGGATGCCTGACGCGGCATCTGCCATGAACGCGGTGGCCCTGGTCCAGCAACACCGGCGCCGCCAGGCGCGGCTGGTGATTGCCTGCCTGATAGCGGGCTCGCTGTTGCTGCTGCTGCTGGGCATCGCCATCGGCAGCACCGGCCTGGAAAACCTGTGGGTCGCGCGAGATGACGCGCTCAGCCTGCAGATCATCCGGGACATCCGTGCGCCGCGTGCCCTCGGCGCCTGGCTGGCCGGTGCCTTGCTCGGACTGGCCGGCGCGATCGCGCA
>JBFJZP010000581.1:0-2559 GCA_041622095.1 Burkholderiaceae bacterium
AAAGTGCCGATGTAGTTGCGTCTCCGTGATGCGCCATGCATGCGCGTCAACCACTCGGAAATGCCCAACTCGCCGGTCTTGGCTGTTGTTGCCGCAGGCTGCGCCGGCGCCGTGGTCTGCGACCAGGCCGGGGCAATGGCAGCGACGGGCACCGTGAAGGTGGCCAACAGCAGATGCCGGAACTTGAAAGGCAGGAGAACCATGTCGACGACGGTCAGCGCGCGGGCTGCTCGAAAGTGGCGTTGCGCAGGAAACCGGCCGAAGTCTGCAACGCGGACGCACCACCATACTGCCGATGTGCCGCCAGCAATTCGTCCAGGCGCGGGTCACGCAACATGACCGACGGCTGAGCCGTCTCGGGTCGGGAGACCAGTGACTGTCCCGTCGCCGGCTCGGCACCCGCCAATTGTGCACCCGCCAGCGTCGTGGGCTTGGTGAGGTTCCAGCCCAGCACCGCAATCGCCGCCAGCGACGCCGCGGCGGCCAGCCATTTCCAACGGATGACCGGATCATTGGCGCTGGCGCGACCGGCGCGTTTTCGGTCCGGTCCGCCCGCCGGCAACACGGCGGTTGCCACCGCCACCGGCTGCGCGACGGCCGGCACCAGCGCCACCGCCGGGACCGCGGTCGACTCGTCCTGCAAGCGCGCGCGCAACCGCGCCACGAAGGCCCGGTCACCGGTGCAATCGGGCAAGTCGGCATTGCGCAGAACATCACCGATCACATGATAGGAATGCCACGCAGAACGCGCATCGTCCGACGAACCCAAGGTATCGGCGCAGTCGGCAAACGCATCGCCGTCGAGCTGCCCATCCACCATCGCCGACACCCACTCGAGGTCGTCCTTCTTGTCTTCTTGCATATCGTATTCCTCGGCCATCCAATCACCACCGCTTGCCCGTCTGGTTTTCCAGCAAGGGCCGGATCCGGGTCGACACCGCCTCCCGGGCTCGGAAAATCCTTGACCGCACGGTTCCGATCGGGCAATTCATCGCCATCGCAATCTCCTCGTAACTCAAGCCCTCGATTTCGCGCAACACCAGAGCCTCGCGCAAGTCCGACGGCAATGCCTCCATGGCGGCATTGACCATGGCGCCGATTTCCTTGGCTGCCAGCACCGATTCAGGGGTCTCGTCTGTCGTTGGTTCATTTCCGGCCCGGGAAGTTTCATCTTCATCGTCCGAAGTACGAAACGCCGCCTCCGACACTGTCGGATCCCGCTTCAGGTCCATCAAGGCCTTCTTGGCGGTGTTGACCGCAATTCGATACAGCCAGGTGTAGAACTGCGCATCACCCCGGAACTGGTGCAGCGCCCGGTAGGCCCGGATGAAGGTCTCCTGGGCGATATCGTCGACCAGGTCGACATCGCGCACCATGCGACCGATCAGGCGCTGTATCCGCCGCTGGTATTTGAGCACCAGCAATTCAAAGGCATGGGAATCCCCGGCGACGGTGCGTGCAACCAGCATCCGGTCGCTGTCGGGCGCCTCGGGGGCGACGGCCGCTTGGTCCGGGATCGTATCGTCGGTCATGGGCGCGCCACCAGGGCGGCCGGTGCGCCATCATCGCCGGAACCATACCCGGCATGCGGCGCCGCAAACACCGCCCGACGCAGATCGAGCCAAGCCGACGGATCCGCTGCCGAATCCAGCCAGAACCAGGCTGATCGTCCGCTGGCGACAGGCGACCAGCGCACCAGCAGCCTGGACTGCAGGTCGAGTTGCACCTCCGGGTGGCCGAGGTGGCCCTGCCCTTCGCCCTGCCAGCACCAGTTCGTGCCGTCCCAGCGCAAGCTGCCGCGGCCGCCACCTGGCCAGTACCGACGCGCCAGCAATCCGATCACCAGAGTCGACCCCAGGCCGAACCAGACGCGCCAGCCCTCGCCCTGGACCTGGTACAGCCAAGCCAGGTCGACCAGCAGCACCAGCAACCAGACAGCCGCGATCAGATGACGCAACATGCGCGCATCGCCCAGCGGGTAATCAACCGTTGGGGCCTGATGCATGGTGCAAGCGGTTCGATACAGACGCGGGTCGGACACCCCGGCGGCTATACGCGCCGGAACGCGAGCGTACCGTTGGTGCCGCCGAATCCGAAGTTGTTCTTCAACGCCACGTCGATCTTCATGTCACGCGCGGTGTTGGCGCAGTAGTCCAGGTCGCATTCCGGGTCCTGGTTGAAGATGTTGATGGTCGGCGGACTCTTCTGGTGGTGCAAGGCCAGCACGGTGAACACCGATTCGATGCCACCGGCGCCACCGAGCAGGTGGCCGGTCATGGACTTGGTGGAGTTGACCACGATATTGCGCGCATGATCGCCCAGGGCAGCCTTGATCGCGTTGGTCTCGTTGATGTCCCCCAGCGGCGTCGAGGTGCCGTGGGCATTGAGATAGTCGACCTGCTCGGGGTTGATGCCGCCATTGCGCAACGCACTGAGCATGGCACGGCGTGGACCGTCCATGTTCGGTGCCGTCATGTGACCGGCATCGGCACTCATGCCGAAACCGGCCAGCTCGGCATAGATCTTGGCACCGCGGGCGCGCGCATGGTCGAGTTCCTC
>JBFJZP010000582.1:0-2556 GCA_041622095.1 Burkholderiaceae bacterium
CACGGTGGTGAATACAGCCTGGATCAGGTAACGCACCCACAAGGCCATCAGGATCGGAACCGCCATGACGACGATCTTGGTGATCGAGTCCAGGATCGCGAAACAGATGCCGGCCGCAACCACGCAGCCGATGCCGGTCAGTGCCGTACCCTTGCCAGCCGTCATGGCGCCATCTGTCCCGGCTGCGCCCTTGCGCACAGGGCAGCTAGGGTCTCGGCAGCCGGATACACAGGCAGCAGTGGTCAGGCCCGGGGCCAGACCTGTGGAAACAGCGGGTCGTCCATCGGTGCGCCATCGGGCAGGCGGTCGACCAGGCCGGCAAACGGCGGCGAGGTCCGCCAGGGCCGCGGCGCATGGCGCATGTCGTCGCCCAGGTAACGGGCGGAGAACACCCGCCGGCGCTGGCCCGGGCCGACACCGTCACTGGCGTGCAGCGTCAGCATGTGAAAGGCCAGCAGGTCACCGGGCTCCAGCGCCCAGCTCAACTGGCGAAACCTCGACCGGTCGGCGTCGATGTCGGGCAGCTCCGCCAGGCTGCCGGCCGGAAACCAGCGTGCCTGCTGGTCGCGGAAGGTCCGCGGCATGTACCAGGTGCCGGCATGGGAGCCGGCGACGAAGCGCAGGCTGCTGGCCAGTGGCACCGGATCGACCGGTATCCAGAAACTGACGTTCTGCCGGCCACTGACGTTGTAATACGGCTGGTCCTGGTGCCACGGCGTAGGCTGGCGGGTGCCGGCCTCCTTGACCAGCAGGTGATCGTGGTACAGCCGCATCGTGCGGCTGACGGTCAGCCGGGCAGCCGTCGCCGCCAGCGCCGAATCAAACAGGATCTCGCGGTACGCCGGGTTGTCCTGCCAGGTGCAGAAATCCTCGACAAAACGGCCCGGATCGTCCGGCTCGCTGGCCACCAGCGCCAGGCTACTGGGATGGGCCAGGTTGTGCTCGATACCCTCGGCCAGCCGTTGCACTTCGGCCGGCGTCAACACGCCGCGCAACACCACCGCACCATCGCGCTGGTAGTCGTCCACCGTCGACTGCGCCAGTTCCATCGCCGCGCCCGTGTTTGTCGCTCAACCGACCCAGCGTCGGGCGTTGTGCCACAGTTGCATCCAGGCGCTCGGCTGATTGCGGTCCTGGTCGGTCCAGCTCATCTGGATGTTGCGAAACACCCGCTCCGGATGGGGCATCATCGCGGTGAAACGGCCATCCGGCGTGGTGACGGCGGTCAGGCCGCCCTGACTGCCGTTCGGATTGAACGGATAGGTTTCCGTTGCCGCGCCGTGGTTGTCGGTGAAACGCATCGCACGGACGACCCTGGCGGTATCGCCCCGGTGCAGGAAGTTGGCATAACCCTCGCCATGCGCCACCGCAATCGGCAAGCGGCTGCCGGCCATGCCGGCGAAGAACAGCGATGGCGACTCCAGCACCTCGACCATCGCCAACCGGGCCTCGTAGCGGGCGCTCTGGTTGGTCGTGAAGCGTGGCCAGTGCTGCGCACCGGGAATGATGTCGGCCAGTTCGGCAAACATCTGGCAGCCATTGCACACGCCCAGGCCAAAGGTGTCGGTGCGACCGAAGAATCCGCGGAACTGGTCGGCCAGCGCCGGGTTGAAGGTGATCGAGCGCGCCCAGCCGATGCCGGCGCCAAGCGTATCCCCATAACTGAAGCCGCCGCAGGCCACCAGGCCCTGGTAATCGGACAAGGCGGCGCGCCCGGCCAGCAAATCGCTCATGTGCACGTCGACCGCTTCGAAACCGGCCTGGTCGAATGCATACGCCATCTCGACATGCGAGTTGACGCCCTGCTCGCGCAGCACCGCCACCCGCGGCCGGGTCTGCAACAGTGCCGGGGCCGACGGCGTGAAGGCCAGCGCCACATGCAGGCCCGGGTCGCTGGCATCACCGGCCGCGGCATGTTCCGCATCGGCTGTCGCCGGGTTGTCGCGCAACCGGCAGATCTTCCAGCTGACCGAATCCCAGACCTGGTGCAGGTCGGGCAAGGTGGCACTGAAAACCACCTTGGCATCACGCCAGACCTGGACTTCGCCGATGCCCGATGCGATGGCCGATCCGGCCGGCCGGGTCTTGCCGATGCAATGGCTGTGCTGGCTCAGGCCGGATTCGCGCAGCACCTGCATCACCGCCTGGCGGTCCTCGGTGCGGATCTGCAGCACCACGCCCAGTTCCTCGTTGAACAAGGCCTTGAGCGTGAGTTCATCGCGCCGCGCCTGTACCTGGGCCGCCCAGTTCTTGCTGTCGCCGTATTCCGCCCGGCTGTCGCTGATGCCGTCGCCTTCGGTGACCAGCATGTCGACATTGAGCGCCACGCCCACCTTGCCGGCGAATGCCATTTCGCAAACCGTGGCAAACAGGCCGCCGTCGCTGCGGTCATGGTAGGCCAGCAACCGACCGGCGGCTCGCAAGGCATTGACCGCCTGCACCAGCCGCACCAGGTCCTGGGCGTCGTCCAGGTCGGGTACTTCGTCGCCTGCCTGGTCCAGCACCTGGCCCAGAATGCTGCCGCCCAGGCGGCACTGGCCCCTGCCCAGATCGACC
>JBFJZP010000583.1:0-2555 GCA_041622095.1 Burkholderiaceae bacterium
CATCAATGCGCTGGGTTTCTGCGTCGGCGGCACCATCCTGACGACTGCACTGGCGGTGCTGGCGCAACGCGGTGAAAAGCCGGTCGCCAGCGCCACCTTGCTGACCACCTTGCTCGATTTCACCGATACCGGCGTGCTCGACGTGTTCATCGACGAGACCTCGGTCAAGTTCCGTGAACTCGAGATGGGCAAGGGCGGCTTGTTGAAGGGCCAGGACCTGGCCTCGACCTTCTCCTTTCTGCGCCCGACCGATCTGGTCTGGAACTATGTCGTCGGCAACTACCTCAAGGGCGAGACGCCGCCGCCGTTCGACCTGTTGTACTGGAACAGCGACTCGACCAATCTGCCCGGCCCGTTCTACGCCTGGTATCTGCGCAACACCTATCTGGAGAACCGGCTGGTGAAGCCCGGCAAGGCCAGCGTGTGTGGAGCCAAGATCGACCTGCGCAAGGTCGACCTGCCGGTGTATATTTATGGTTCGCGCGAAGACCATATCGTGCCGATCGGCGGCGCGTATGCGTCGACGCAGCATCTGCCGGGCAAGAAACGCTTCGTGATGGGCGCTTCCGGTCACATTGCCGGTGTCATCAATGCGCCGGTGAAAAACAAGCGCAGCTACTGGACCGGCCCGGCCGACCAGTTCCCGGCCAGCGTCGAGGACTGGATCTCGGATGCCAAGGAGCATCCAGGGAGCTGGTGGACCGACTGGGCTGCCTGGCTCAAGCGCCATGCCGGCAAGCAGATTGCAGCGCCGAAGTCGTTCGGCCGCGGCAAATACAAGGCCATCGAAGCCGCGCCCGGCAGTTATGTCAAGGCCAAGGCCTGATACGCATTGAATCTGAAACCAAAAAAGGAGAACCTCATGGAAGATATCGTCATCGTTGCAGCCACCCGCACCGCCGTGGGCAAGTTCGGCGGCTCGCTGGCCAAGGTAGCGGCAACCGAACTCGGTGCCATCGTGATTGCCGACCTGCTCAAGCGCAGCGGCATCCAGGCCGACCAGATCGGTGAAGTCATCATGGGCCAGGTGCTGTCTGCCGGCGCCGGCCAGAACCCGGCCCGTCAGGCTGTCATCAAGAGCGGCCTGAACCAGGGCACGCCCGGCCTGACCATCAACGCGGTCTGCGGCTCCGGCCTCAAGGCGGTGATGCTGGCCGCACAGGCCGTGGCTTGTGGCGACAGCGAGATCGTCATTGCCGGTGGTCAGGAAAACATGAGCGCAGCGCCCCATGTATTGCCGAATTCCCGTGACGGTCAACGCATGGGCGACTGGAAGATGGTCGACACCATGATCGTCGACGGCTTGTGGGACGTCTACAACCAGTACCACATGGGTATCACCGCCGAGAACGTCGCGAAGAAATACGGCATCACGCGCGAAGCCCAGGACGCACTGGCACTGGCCAGCCAGCAAAAGGCTGCGGCGGCGCAGGAAGCCGGCCGCTTCAAGGACGAGATCGTCCCGGTCAGCATCCCGCAGCGCAAGGGTGATCCGGTGGTGTTCTCGGCAGACGAATACATCAACAAGAAGACCAATGCCGAAGCCCTGGCGGGATTGCGCCCTGCCTTCGACAAGGCGGGTGCTGTCACCGCGGGTAATGCATCCGGCCTCAACGACGGTGCTGCAGCGGTGATGGTCATGACCGCCAAGAAAGCCGCCTCGCTGGGCCTGACGCCGCTGGGCCGTATCGCCAGTTATGCCACCAGCGGCCTGGACCCGGCCCTGATGGGCATGGGCCCGGTGCCGGCGTCGACCAAGGCACTGGCGCGCGCCGGCTGGAAGCCGCAGGATCTCGATCTGCTCGAGATCAACGAGGCCTTTGCCGCGCAGGCCTGTGCAGTGAACCAGGAGATGGGCTGGGATACCAGCAAGGTGAACGTCAATGGTGGTGCGATTGCGATCGGTCACCCGATTGGTGCGTCCGGATGCCGCATACTGGTGACGTTGCTGCATGAAATGCAGCGCCGCGACGCCAAGAAGGGCATTGCGTCGCTGTGTATCGGTGGTGGCATGGGAGTTGCATTGACGATTGCGCGTTGACCGTCAGTCCGACCGGTCCGGAATTCAACAAGAGGAGAACACAATGAGTCAGAAAATTGCATATGTGACAGGTGGAATGGGTGGCATCGGAACCGCGATCTGCCAGCGCCTGCATAAAGAGGGTTTCAAGGTCATCGCCGGTTGCGGCCCGACCCGCGACCATGCCAAATGGATTGCGGAGCAGGCGGCACTGGGCTTCACCTTCTATGCGTCGGTGGGTAACGTCGGCGACTGGGACTCCACCGTTGCCGCATTCACCAAGACCAAGGCGGAACATGGTCCGATCGACGTGCTGGTCAACAATGCCGGCATCACCAAGGACCGCATGTTCCTGAAGATGACCCGCGAGGACTGGGACGCGGTGATGAACACCAACCTCAACTCCATGTTCAACGTCACCAAGCAGGTGGTGCCGGACATGGTCGAAAAAGGCTGGGGACACATCGTCAACATCAGTTCGGTCAACGGCGAAAAAGGCCAGGCCGGACAGACCAACTACTCGGCGGCCAAGGCC
>JBFJZP010000584.1:0-2549 GCA_041622095.1 Burkholderiaceae bacterium
GCCGAGCAAGGCCAGCGGGTGGCCCGCCTGGGAACCACTGCGTTCAGCGTCCTGCTCGAAGGCTTGCCGGACGTCGACGCGGTCGAAGTCGCCACCAAGGCGCTGCTGGCGCAGCTCTGCAAACCGGTGCCGATCGGCATGCATGAGATCGGTCCCACGGCATCGATCGGTATCGCGATCTCGCCGGCCGACGGAGACAACGCGGAGGCCTTGCGCAAGGGTGCGGACCTGGCGGTAACCCATGCGGCAAGCCAGCCGCACATGCGCTACAAGTTCGCATCGGCCGAACTCAATGCCCGTTCGTTCGAACGACTGGCGCTGGGATCGCAGCTGCGTGGTGCCGCCCAGCGCGGCGAACTGCGCCTGCATTACCAGCCCAAGCTGGACGTGCGCAGCAACCGCATCGTCGGCGCCGAGGCACTGGTGCGCTGGCAACACCCTGAACTCGGGCTGGTGCCGCCGCTGCGCTTCATCACGCTGGCAGAAGAGCTGGGATTGATCCAGGCCATTGGCCGCTGGGTGCTGCAAACCGCCTGTCGCGACGCGGCACAGTGGAGCCGCGCGGGCCTGGGCGAACTGCAGATTGCGGTCAACGTCGCCAAGCCGCAGTTTCTCGCCGGCGACCTGTGCGATGTGGTGCGCCAAGAACTCGATGCATCGGGTCTGTCGCCGCGGCAACTGGTGATCGAACTCACCGAGAGCATGTTGATGGACAGGATCGAGGACAGCCTGGGCCAGATGCAAGCACTCAAGCAGATCGGCGTGTCCCTGTCGATCGATGACTTCGGCACCGGTTATTCGTCGCTCAGCTACCTCAAGAGTTTTCCGATCGACGAACTCAAGATCGATCGCTCCTTCATCATGGACCTGCCCGGCACCGGCTCGGACCTGGCCATCGTGCGCACCATCGTCGACCTGGGCCACAGCCTGGGCATGACGGTGATCGCAGAAGGTGTCGAGTCCGGCGCGCAACTGGACTGCCTGCAGGAACTCGGCTGCGACAAGTACCAGGGATTCATCTACAGCAAACCGGTTCCGGTCGAACAATTCGTCGCATTGGTGCAAGGCCAACGCTGAAGCGCATCGAAGCATGTCGGACCGGCCTGGTTCGGCGCGTTGTCGACATGGCGACGCAGGCCGGCGTCGAATTCGACGGTGACCATGGCCGGCAAGCCCGGTGCCGCCCGACCCGGCTCAGCCGTGCCCGTATCCGGTCGGTGGAGCCGGCGTGGCGCTCAGCGGACGCCACCTCTGCGGCATGTCATTCATCCTTGCCGCAGGGCCAGGCCTTCGGCGCCTTGACGCCATCGGGCAAACGTGTACGCGCATCGCCGCAGGCGATCTCCAGCTGCGTCGACACCAGTCCGACCGTGCGGCTCAGATCGACGCCTTCGAGTCGGGTACGGAAGAAACGCACCTGCGCCAGCCGTGCGCCATCGAGCCGGGCATTGGCCAGATTGGCCCGCGCCATGTCGGCACCGGTCAGGTTCGCGCCGTCGAGGTTCGCGCCGTCGAGGTTGCTGCGCTGCAGTTCGGCCTTGCGCAGATTGGCCCGCGACAGGTTGGCTGCCGACAGGTTGGCACGGAACAGCTCCGCCTTGGTCAGGTCGGCACCACTGAGATTCGCACCCTTGAAGTTCGCACGATAACCATTGAGTTGCACCAGCTTGGAGCGGCTCAGGTCGGCGCCGCTCAGGCGGGACCGGTCCACACTGGCATGGGTCAGGTCGGCACCGGCGAGTTTGGCGTTCTGCAGGTCGGTACCATCGAAATCGGCACCGGCCATACGTGCACCGCTCAGGTCGGCGCCCCGCAATACCAGACGGGTCTTTTCGCACTGGGTCCAGTCGACACCCGCCCCCGGTGCGTCGCTGCAGCCAGCCCAGGCCGCGGCAGGGCCGATCAGGCAGGCTATCAACAGGGCCAGCTTCGGCCCGGCCAGTGGCCGCGCAGGCGCGCAAACCGGCTGGCGCCGGGCATGTCGCGACGACAAGCAACCATGTCCCTGGGTAAAAAATGACGTACGGCGCATGACGACTATCTTAACTGCTGGGGCGAAAAAAAGCCCCGCAATGGGGCACTGGCACGGTTGACCGCCGCCGGTCCGGGCGCGGATACTGTTCCTGCAACCCGGTCCGGTGCGCCGCTGGCGGCGAGCCGACGCAGAACTCCTCCGACCATGCCGCTTTCACCCGAGCTCAGCCGCTGGCGCAAGGCGCAACGTACCGCGGTGGACCTCATCGCCACGCAGGATGCCTGGTACCAGGTCTCCGCGCAGGGCCTGGAGCGACGCGAGCCGGCGGACGCGGCAACACGCCTGGCGCAAGGACTCGCTGGCGCCGCAACCACCTGACGTCAGCCCGCAATCGAAAACCGCAGGGAGAAAAAAACATGCGCGCAACCCACACAAGCATCCACATCAAGGTCTCCGCCGTATCGGCGGTGCTGGCAGGCATGTTGCTGAGCGCCTGCGGCGGCGGCGACGCCGGGCCGGATTTCGCCGTGACGGTGCGCGTCAGCGGCCTGAGCGGCAGCGGACTGCTGCTGCA
>JBFJZP010000585.1:0-2546 GCA_041622095.1 Burkholderiaceae bacterium
ACCGACCAGATCGGCCGGCACCAGGTCGGGCGTGAACTGGATACGCTTGAAATTACCGCGGATGGTGTTGGCCAGCGTCTTGATGGTCAAGGTCTTGGCCAGGCCCGGCACGCCTTCGACCAGCAGGTGGCCTTGCGCCAGCATCGCCACCATCACCCGTTCCAGGAACCGGTCCTGGCCGACGACGACCCGCTTGACCTCGTACAGGATTTGCTCCATCAGTTCGGCAGTCTCTTCGCCAGTCGTCGTTTTCAGGTCCATGGGAACTCCTGTGTCGTGGTGTGGTGGAAGCGAAAGATTGCGGCGGTCGCGTGATATCGGCCGCCGCTAGAAGGGATGCAACCCGGCGGCCGAGGCGGCGTTCTCGATCGGCACCGCAAAGCCGATGCCGATGAAGGTGCGCTGGTCACCCGGATTGAGGATGGCGGTGACGACGCCGACCACATGGCCGTCCATCGTGACCAGCGGGCCGCCGGAATTGCCGGGATTGGCCGCGGCATCGAACTGGATCAGGTTGGTCATCTCCTGCTTGCCTTCGGGCGAGCGGAACGCACGCTGGAGCCCGGACACGATGCCGGAGGAGGTCGACGGGCCGATGCCGAACGGGAAGCCGACCGCAACCACATGGTCACCCGGCATCAGGTCTGCGGTGGAGCGCATGGTGGCGGCCATCAGGTCGTCCGGGATCTTGTGTGCCTGCAATACGGCCAGGTCGTCCTCCGCCTGCACTCCCTTGATCGATGCCGTGGACTCCATCCCGTCCGCGAACACCACCTTGATCGTGTCGGAGCCGCTGACCACATGCAGGTTGGTCAGGATCACGCCGGTGTCGACGATGACCACGCCGGTACCCACGCCGCGTTCGATGTCTTCGCGGCCGTTGGTGCCTTTTTCGTACCTCATGACCCGCACGATCGACGGGCCGATCATGTTTGCCGCGCGCGCCGCAGCCGATGGAAGATTGGTGGTCTCCAGCGTCTTGAGCACCGCCGCATCGATGTCCTCCTGGGTCAGCACCCGCGCGCCGGGGCGGGCCAGTTGCGTGGCGACCAGTACCAGGGCAAGGAGCATCACGCCGATCGCCGACCACAGGAAGCGGGGATCCGACGCCAGGCTGCGCAGGCGTTGCCGCCGGGCCAGGCGCCGGGCGACCAGCAACTCAGCCTCCGACTCCGCGGCCTGGGCCGCGGGGATATGTGAACGGGAGCGGCTGTAAAGGGCGGGCCTGCGCATCGTGTCACCTGTCGGAAGGGTGAGGAGGTAAAAATGACGGTATCACGGTTCCGGCGTTTGTGCACGCGCCGTGCCCGCGTCAGATCAGAGCGAAGGGTGTTTGCGAACCATGTCGGTGCATCGCGGTCTGCCGGTCGGCCGGGGCCGGTGCGGCCGGAATCAGGATGGTGTGTCGCGCGGACGGCGCATGAGCACCATGGCGATCGCCGCCGACGCCAGCATCAGGAACAGGCTGACCGCGTTGAGCACCGGCGTTGCGCCTTCGCGCATGCGGCCATACATCATCACCGTCAACGGCGGATCGGAGCCGACCAGCATCAACGTGGTGTTGAAGTTCTCGAACGACATCAGGAACGCGATCGCCGCCGCGCCGATCAGCGACGGCCGCAGGTACGGCAGCGTGATGGTCCAGAGCACCGCGCCGCGCGAGGCGCCCAGGTTGAAGGCGGCCTCTTCCAGTGTGCGGTCGAAGCGCCTGAGCCGCGCGCTGATGGTCAAGGTGGCGATCGACACGATGTAGGAGAACTGGCCCAGCACCACCAGCGGCAGGCCCGGGCGCAGGAATTCCAGTTCCAGGCCCCAGGTATCGTCGGCGAATTGCGCCAGCCGGCTGGCAAAGGCCAGGATGGAGATACCGAGGATGACGCCGGGAATCACCAGCGGCGCGAGCATCAGCATCGACATCGCTGCCTTGCCGCGGAAGTCGGCGCGCTCCAACAGGAAGGCGTTCGCGGTGCCGACCAGCACCGACAACAGCGTGACCCAGGTCGCCACGACGACGCTGGTCCACAAGCTCGCGAGCAGTGGGAGGTCGGCGAACAGGCCAACCCGGTCGGGACCCTTGCCGCCGACGAACCAGTCGAGCGTGAAGCCGCGCCAGGGCGGCGCCGGATACGGAGCGTCGTTGAACGCGAATGCCGCCACCACCAGCAAGGGCAGGAACAGGAAGGCGAAGAACAGCAGCGCGTACAACACGGTGCCGGTGCGCAACCAGGCGGGGCGGGGAAGCGACGGAATCATGTGCGCCGCATCACATCGCCGAACTGCTGGCCGGAGAGCTTCAGGCCCGCCCAGACAATGGCACTGGACAAGACCAGCAGCAGGAAGCCGAAGGCCGCACCCTGCTCCCAGTTGAAGCGGGTGATGAACTGGGTGTAGATCTGTTCGGTGAACCACAAGGAGTTCTTGCCGCCGAGCAACGTGGGTGTGAGGTAGTTACCCAGCGTCAGCATGAACACCACGATGCAACCGGCGACGATGCCGGGCGCTGCGTGCGGGATGATGATGTGCCGCAGGATCGACCAGCCGTTGCC
>JBFJZP010000586.1:0-2540 GCA_041622095.1 Burkholderiaceae bacterium
AAACCCAAGGACACCGAGGTGATCGTGCCCACCTTGTTGTTCATCTCCTGTGTCGGTTACGGCCCTGGCGGCCATCGGCTGGGTTATGGCGGCGGTTTCTACGACCGCACGCTGGCCAGCCTGGAGCCGCGGCCGTTCACCGTCGGCCTGGGCTTCACGCAGGGTTTCTTGCCCGACCTGGAGTCCGAGTCACACGATATTGCGCTCGACGCGATCCTCAACGAAAACGGCGCGGTCTGGCCGGTGTAGGGCGCTGCCGGGTCCGCCGCGGCAGCAGGTCGGCGCGCCGATGGCGATTCAACCGCGTTGCGCGGCCTTGGCGGTGGCTGGCGCTACGGCTGCACTGGTCGCCGCGTCTTCACCCGTGGCCTGGCGTGTGCCGGCGGCCTGGGTCTGCAGCCAGGCGCAAAACGCCACGATCTCCGGCCGCGTTCCCGCGCGTGGGCCGGTCACCTGCCAGTAGGACAGGGGCGAGTCGATGCGCATGCCGGGCAACACCTCGACCAGGTCGCCGCTGGCCAGGGCTTCGGAGATCAGCGGCATGCGCGCCAGCACCACGCCCTGGCCGGCGATCGCCGCCTGCACCATCTGGTAGGCATAGTCGAAATACAGCCAGCGCTTGGGCTGCAGGCGGCCGTTCTGGTAGGTGTCGAACCAGCGTTGCCAGGCCAGGATCTCGAAATTGCGGTTGCGCACGTCGCCGGCCTCGATCAGCGTGAAGCGGGCCAGGTCGGCGGCGCTGTTCAAGGTCTTGCCGCCCTTGAGCAGCCAGGGGCTGGCCACCGGCGCGAGTTGTTCGCCGAACATGCGCACGCCGTGCGGCGCCACCCGTGTCGGGCTGGTGTAGCGCAGCGCCAGGTCGGCGTCAGACATGTCCAGGTCGACGATCGCATCGGTGGTGTCGATGCGGATGTCGATGTCCGGGTGCTGGTTCTGGAAGTCCTCCAGGCGCGGAATCAGCCACATCGACGCAAACGAGGCCCAGGTGGTGATCGCCACATGCTTGCGCCCTGCGTTCTGCCGGATGTGGCGCACCGTGCTGTCCAGCCGCTCCAGGGACGGCACCACCGCCGAGAGCAGGCTGCTGCCGGCGCCGGTGAGCTCGACCGCCCGGGTATGGCGCAGGAACAGGGCCACGCCGATCTCGTCCTCCAGCGCCTGGATCTGGCGGCTGACCGCGCTTTGCGTCAGCGCCAGTTCCTCTGCAGCAGCGCGAAAGTTGAGGTTGCGTGCCACCGCTTCGAAGGCACGCAGGTGCCCGGCCGACAGCGGACGGGTGCGGATGCGGTAGTCGGATGCGGACATGCGGATCTGGGCCTCCGGCGAAACGGCGATTGATGCGAAACGGGAATGAATAGTGTAGGCGGATTTCATTGGACCGGAGGCTCCGCCAGTCGCATCATTGCGGCCTGAACATTCACCTGGAGAGAGTCATGTCATCCAACACCGCAATGCAATTGGCGCCGCTGCCGCTGGGTATCGGCCTGGCGGGATGCTGGACCTTGCCGTCGACACGGGCGATCAAGCTCGGCGCTGCGTCCGGCGGATTCCTGCAAGTGGCACAGGGAACGGTCTGGGCCACGCTCGATGGCCCGCACCAGGGGCCGGCCAACGACTGGGGCGATCGGGTGCTGCGCTGCGGCACCCGGATCCACCTGACCGCCGGCCAGCAGGTGGTGCTCGAGCCCTACCAGCGTGCCGCGAACGAGAAGACCTGCTTCAGCTGGGAGCCCGACCTGCAGGCATCGGCGCCGACCGTCCGCCCTGGTGTCCTGCGCAAGGGCTGGCATGCAGTGGGTGCGGTGCTGCAGCGGCTGGGTCAGGTGCTGGGCCGATGGCTGGCACCCGCACCTGCCTGGTCGCCGCAACATGGCGCGCAGTATGACGAGCAGGTCCGGGATCACGCCTGGCGTGACCTGTATCACCTGCGGACCAACCAGCCTTGAGCCTGACGCAGGGGCCGCAAGGCGGGTTGCTTGTGCGGCTGGGTGGCTGCTTCAGGCGCCCGGCGGCCGGTTGCTGGCGCGCCGACGCGGCGCAGCCGACGCACGCGCCGGTTTTTTCTTCTTCTGCTGGGCGGCGAGCGCACTGCCCAGGGCCAGCCGGGCCCAGGGCGCCATCGTGAGCGCGGACTCCATTGCGTCTTCCGGTGCGCTGTAGTAGCCCATGCTCATGTTGACCGGCTTGCCATTCTTCTGGCCTGAGTAGCTGAAGCGCTGGCATTGCAGCGCCTCGAACTGCGCCGTGCTCTGCGCATCCGCCTTGAGCCAGAGTTTCTCGCCCTCGCCCAGGTCGGCGATGATCGCGAAGGTCAGACCGTTGAGCGACAGGCCCCAACCGCCGAACATGCGTCGGGCAACACAGGGCCCCACGCTGGAGAGCAATTCGCAGCAGTAGTCGGCAAAGTCGCGGCTGGCAGCCATGGCGCCAGTCTACGCCGAGCCGACCGGATGGCGTTGGCGGCATCCGCCGCTGAGCAAGCTGCCGAACCCTCGTTCTGATTCTTCCGATGCCGTTGCGCACAAAATTTGCATTCGCAT
>JBFJZP010000587.1:0-2540 GCA_041622095.1 Burkholderiaceae bacterium
TCGACCACGCTGATCTCGGCCGAGCTCAACATCAGCCCGGGTAATCTGTACTACCACTACCCGGCGAAAGACGAGCTGATCAATTCGCTGTTCGACCGCTTCGAGACCGCGCTCAACGAGTTGCTCAATGCCAGCGACGGCGTGCGCGATGTCGAGGACGCCTGGTTCTTCATGCACAGCCTGTTCGAGCTGATCTGGCAATACCGCTTCCTGTACCGCGACCTGAACGACCTGCTGTCGAAAAATCGCCGGCTCGAGACCCATGTGCAGGCAATGCTCCGGAACAAGACCCGGTCGATCCGCGCGATGCTCGACGGCATGAACCGCACCGGCGCCGTCCGCATCGACAGCCGTGAAGCCGAACCGACCGCTACCAGCATGGTGGTGGTGCTGACCTACTGGCTGAGTTTCGAATACGCGCGTGACCCCCGCAATGCGCTGGAGCCCGACAACGCGCAACTGGCCTTGCTGCGCGGCGCACACCATGTGCTCAACCTGCTGGTGCCCTACCTGGAACCCGACCAGCGCACACACCTGCTGACACTGGTCGACGCCTACCGCAACGGGTCCGGCGAATCGCCCTGAGCCATGACGGGCCGGCGCCCGGCCGGCGCGGCGCTCATTCGCGGCTCCAACCAGCCGGGGGTTGACACAGGATGTCTCATTCGTCCCAGGGCAACATCAGCGTCAGCAAGGACAACTTGGCGAACTCCGGCTCGAAGGCGTCGATGATCCGCTGCGGATCGGGGCAAAGGCCGGCATCGGTGATGACACCGAACTGCACGCCGCCGCCATAACTCAGGATCGACACCCCCAGGCCGACGCTGCCGCTTTGCGGCACCCAGAACAGGCTTTGCTCCAGCGAGGAGCCGAGGAACTTCAGCTTCTCGCGTGGCCCCGGCACATTCGTCATCACCGCCGTGGTCTTGCGCGCAAACAGCCCGAGTACCGCGTCCTGCGCCGGCTTGATCAGCAGCCCCGCCACCGCCAGCAGGCCGAACGCCAGCAGCGGCTGCATGCTGCCCTTGAGCTGCCGCATGCGCCGGCGCACCTCGTACACCCGTTCGACCGGGTTCTCCAGTCCGATCGGCAACACCACCGGCGCCAGGCCGAACCGATTACCGAGCTTGTAGGCATCCTCCATCGGGCGCAGGTTCACCGGCACCATGGCGCGGATCTCCTTGCCGGACACATCGTCGCCCTTGCCGCGCAGGTAGCCGCCGATGGCACCGGCGACACAGCTGAGCAACACGTCGTTGATCGAGCAGTTCAAGGCCTTGCCGACCGCCTTGACCTCGTCCAGCGGTATCGGCCCACACCAGGCCACGCATTTGCGATTGGCCGGCCTGCCCTTGAGACGGGTCGGCGAATCATCGGGCATCAGCGCCAGCGCGCCGGCATCGCGCACCAGCTGCAAGGCCATGCGCGCCAACTCCGCCCCACCGGCCACCCCCTTTTCGACTCCCTTTTGCGGCTCGGCCAGCAGGTCGAACGCCTGGGCCACGCCACTGCCCGCACTGCCCAGGGCCTTGACCGCGATGTCGGTGAACGGCTTGACCACCGTGTCGGCAAGCCAGTCCTGCGCGCCATCGATCCCATGGCGTGGCGCATCGGCGGCTCGCCGGCGCGGTGGCGCAGCGCCGCCATCGACCAGCGACTGCGTCACGGAAATCAGTGCAATACCGTCGGCGATGCAGTGGTGGATCCGCACCATCATGGCCGAACCGCCCTGGTAATCCTCGACCAGATGGAACTGCCACAACGGATGCGCCATGTCCAGTGGCGTCATCGCCAGCTCACCGAGTCGCTCCTGCAAGGCCTCCTGTTCACGCCCGCGCGGCTTGCGCGCCAGTGTTTCGGTCACGACATGGCGCTCGATGTCGAAGTCGTCGTCTTGCACCCAGGTGGCGCCGGCGGCATCCTGCTCGACGCGCTGGCAAAAGCGCGGGTACAGCAACAAACGCTCGCGGATCCGTTGACACAGGTCGGCGCGACGAATGCCCGGCTTGAGCACCCAGACCCCGACGATCATCATCAGGTTGGCGTCGCAGTCCATGCGCAGCCAGGCGGTATCGACCTTGCTCATGCGTTCACCGCGCAAGCCCAGCGTGCCGCCGACGGCACTGCTGACGTTGTCGCGTACACCGCGCGCCACCTTGCCGGCGCTGCGGCGCGTACGCCGGACCGTCGGCGCAACGGCCTTGCGGGCCGGGCGCGGTGTCTGCTCTTTCGTGATTCGGGTCACCATGCGTTCTGTCTCCTTGATCGCCAGAGTCTTGCACCGGCCGGAAAATGCGACGGCTTCTGATCTGCCTCTATTGTGTCGGCAATCACGGCCTTAAGATACCAACTGCACCGGTCAACCGAACCCGGGCCAGCCAGGTCCGGGTTCGGTTGCAGATCGACCACAACAACCACTACGGAGCCACCCCATGTCTGACCTGAAGAAGAAATTCGAAGCTGCCGCTGCCAACTCGAAGAACCTGAGCGAGCGTCCCGACAACGCCACGCTGCTCAAGATCTACGCGCTGTACAAGCAA
>JBFJZP010000588.1:0-2537 GCA_041622095.1 Burkholderiaceae bacterium
CCGAGGCGATCGGTTACCGGGTGGTGGTCTACCGCACGATATCGAGCATCCTGTCGGCACTGTTTGCCTGCGTGGCCGGCGCGATGCTGGCGATCTGGCTGCGCTACAACGGGCCGGATACCTCGCTGTCGTTCGAGATCATGATGGACGTGTTGCTGATCGTGGTGATCGGCGGCATGGGCACGATGTACGGCGCGGCCATCGGCGCCGCGCTGTTCATGGTCGCGCAGAGTTACCTGCAGGACTTGCTGCGGCTCGGTAGCGAGGCGACGATCGATCTGCCCTGGTTGTCGTCGCTGCTGTCGCCGCAGCGCTGGCTGCTCTGGCTCGGTTTGTTGTTCGTGTTGTCGGTGTACTACTTCCCGACCGGCATCGTCGGACGCTTGCGCCTGCGCGCGGCAGCCCGCATGGCGTCACGGAGCGGGTCATGAGCGCCACACCTGCAACCGGCGTGTATCGGGCGGCGCCGACCTCGCATTACGTCCAGTGTGCCGGCCGCGAAATCCACTACACAGAGTGGGGCGCCGGCAACCCGCGCACAGTCATCGCCTGGCACGGGCTGGCGCGTACCGGGCGTGACATGGACGAACTGGCGGCCTGGCTCAGCGCACCCGAACGCGGCTATCGCGTGATCTGCCCGGACACGATAGGACGCGGCCTGAGCCAATGGAGTCCTGACCCCGATCGCGAGTATTGCCTTGCGTTTTATTGCGAACTGGCGACGGCGCTGGTGCAGCAACTCGGCTTGCGGCAGTTCGACTGGGTCGGCACATCGATGGGCGGATCGATCGGACTGGTCGCCGCAGCCGGCGCGCTGCGCGGGCGCATCACCCGGCTGGTGCTCAACGACAACGGGCCGGAACTGGCCGCCGGCGCGATCGCCCGCATCCGCTCCTATGCCGGCAATCCGTCGGCGTTTGCGACGGTGACCGAGCTCGAGCAGTATTTCCGCACGGTGTACAAGCCGTATGGCTACCTGAGCGACGCGCAATGGCGGGTGCTGACCGAAACCTCGACCCGTCGCCTGCCGGACGGGCGGGTCACACCACACTACGACCCGGCAATGGTGCAGCAGTTTGTCTGCCATCCGGATGACTATCTGCGCTGGAGCGAATACGACAGCCTGCAGATCCCGGTGTTGTGCCTGCGTGGCGAGAGTTCCGACCTGCTGCTGGAAGACACGGTGCAGGCGATGGCGCAACGCGGTCCACGTGCCCGTATCGAGACCATTGCCGGTTGCGGCCATGCGCCGGCGCTCAATGTGGCCGCCCAGTTGTCGCTGGTCACTGAATTCCTGCGCGCCGATTGAGCCGGAGGCCTTTTGCCGAGCCTGCAGGCCCGCCCGCCAGAAACCGGTCGGGCTCGATCCGGTGTCGATCGATCGCGCGATAGCAGGTTGTTGATGCCACGCGATTGACGTTCCGCAACGCGACAACGCCGATCCGGGTGAAGATGGGCAGCATGTTCTCGAACCGTCAGGATGCTGCGACAAGGCTGGCTGCTCGGCTTGCCGCCTATGGCGATTGCCATCCGTTGGTGCTGGGCATTCCGCGTGGTGGGGTGCCGATGGCCGCGACGATCGCGCAAGCGCTGGCGGGTGAACTCGATGTGGTGCTGGTGCGCAAGTTGCGCGCGCCGGGCCAGCCGGAATTCGCCATTGGTTCGGTCGACGAAAGCGGCTGGACCTATCTGGCCCCCTTCGCGGCCGCCAGTGGAGCCGATACCGCCTATATCGAGGCGGAGAAGCAGTTGCAACTCCAGACCATCCGCCGCCGCCGCAAGGCCTGGACCCCGCTGCGCCAGCCGATCGATCCTGCCAATCGCACCGTCATCGTCGTCGACGACGGCCTGGCCACCGGCGCGACGATGATCGCCGCCTTGCACAGCCTGCGCGCGCGGTGTCCCGCGCATCTCGTCTGTGCGGTTCCGGTGGCGCCGGCCGACACCCTGGAGCAGATCAAGGCAATGGCCGACGCGGTGGTGTGCCTGGAGGTGCCGGCGAACTTTCACGGGGTCGGGCAGTTCTACCGCGACTTCGAGCAGGTCGACGATACGGAGGTAGCCGCCTTGCTGGCGCGCCAATGACGGGCGAAGGCCGGTCGCCGGTGTTGCCTGCCGCGGCAGCACCCGCCGTCAGCCCGTGGCGGACCGATCCAGCACCCGGCGGGCGCTGCGCAGCGGCCAGATGTCCGCAGCTTCAGGGAATTGGGCGAGAGCCTGGCGCAGCCGCTGCCGCCCGGATTCCGCCAGCGGGTGATCGAGCCGGCACAGGCCGGTCAAGGCACGCAAGGCCGTCAGGTGGGCGCCCTGGCGCACGGCAATCTCCTCGCATGCGATCAGCGCCTTGGCTGCTGTATCGGCGTCACCGAGCGCGGCGAAAGCTTCGCCCTGCAACCGGGCCTGGTCTGCCTGCCGCCAGCCATCGACCGCACCCCGGGCAGTCGTCAGCGGGTCGGCGAGCGTGACCAGGGCCTGCTCGGGCCGACTAGCCAGTGTCTGAACATCCGCCGGCACCAGCAGGAAGATCACCATGCCAA
>JBFJZP010000589.1:0-2535 GCA_041622095.1 Burkholderiaceae bacterium
GCACCACGCGGGAGAACCTCGCGGAGCTGCTCGATGACGGCAGTTTCATCGAATACGGCGCCCTTGCCCTGGCCGCCCAGCGCCGCCGGCGCACGCCAGAGGAGCTGCTCGAACTGAGCCCGGCCGATGGTCTGGTGACGGGTATCGGCACGGTCAACGCCGCCGCGTTTGGCGATCAGGCCGCGCGCTGCATGGCCATCGCCTACGACTACACGGTGTTCGCCGGCACCCAGGGGGTGATGAACCACAAGAAGACCGACCGCATGCTCAACCTGGCCGCACAGTGGCGCCTGCCGCTGGTCCTGTTCGCCGAAGGTGGCGGCGGTCGCCCCGGCGACACCGATTTCGTCGGCGTGGCCGGGCTCGACTGCCACACCTTCGTCGGCATGGCCAAACTGTCCGGATTGGTGCCGCTGGTCGGCGTGGTCTCCGGGCGCTGTTTCGCCGGCAATGCCGCGCTGTTGGGCTGTTGCGATGTGATTATCGCCACCGAGAACGCGAGCATCGGCATGGCCGGTCCGGCGATGATCGAAGGCGGCGGCCTCGGCCGCTTCACCCCGGAGCAGGTCGGCCCGGTCAGCGTGCAGGCACCGAACGGGGTGATTGACGTGGTGGTCAGCGATGAAGTCGACGCCGTGCGCGTGGCCCAGCAATACCTGAGCTATTTTCAGGGTCCATTGGCGGATTGGCAGTGCGCCGACCAACGCCAATTGCGCCAGCTGATTCCGCAGAACCGCCTGCGCATCTACGACATCCGCCAGCTTATCGACACTCTGGCCGACAGCGACAGCGTGCTGGAGCTGCGCCGCCAGTTCGCACCCGGACTGATCACCGCCTTCATCCGCATCGAGGGCCGGCCCTTTGGCCTGCTGGCGAATAACCCGGCGCACCTCGGCGGCGCCATCGACGCCCAGGCTGGCGACAAGGCCGCGCGCTTCATGCAGCTGTGCGACGCCTTTGATATCCCCATGCTGTCGCTATGCGATACGCCCGGTTTCATGGTCGGCCCGCAAGCCGAGCAACAGGCCACGGTGCGTCACGTGTCGCGCATGTTCGTCGCCGCCGCCAGCCTCAGCGTGCCGTTTTTCACCGTGGTACTGCGCAAGGGCTACGGCCTGGGTGCGCAGGCGATGGCCGCCGGCAGCTTCCATTCGCCGCTGCTGACCATCGCCTGGCCGAGCGGCGAGTTCGGCGCCATGGGCCTGGAAGGCGCGGTACGCCTGGGCTTCGCTAAGGAACTGGCGGCCCAGCAAGACTCCGCCGCGCAGCAGGCGTTGTTCGACAAACTGCTGGCCAAGGCCTACCAGAGCGGCAAGGCCATCAACATGGCCAGCTACCTGGAGATCGATGCGGTGATCGACCCGCAGGAGACCCGCAGCTGGCTGCTGCGCGGTCTCAATGCGGCGCCTCAGCCGGCGGCACGCGAGGGCAAGAAGCGCAGTTTCGTCGACACCTGGTAAGTCCCTCAGCGTAGCCCGGATGCAATCCGGAAGTTCTGGGCCACCTCCCGGGATTGGATCCGGGCTACGCACAGCACAGCTTGTTTGGGCAGTTCCCGGCGCTTCGGGTAAACTGCGCCTCTTTTTGCGCCGATAACGATCCGCCCGATGCCGACGACCTTCCACGAGATTCCCCGCGAGCGCCCACTGACGCCCCTGCTCGACCGCGCAAGCACGCCGGACGAGCTGCGCCGCCTGGGCGAAGCCGAACTGGAGACCCTGGCCGACGAACTGCGCCAATACCTGCTCTACACGGTCGGCCAGACCGGCGGGCATTTCGGCGCGGGCCTCGGCGTGATCGAACTGACCGTCGCCCTGCACTACGTCTTCGACACCCCGGACGACCGCCTGGTGTGGGACGTCGGCCACCAGGCCTACCCGCACAAGATCCTCACCGGCCGCCGCGAACAGATGGCCAGCCTGCGCCAGAAGGACGGCATCGCCGCCTTCCCGCGGCGCGGCGAGAGCGAATACGACACCTTCGGCGTTGGCCACTCCAGCACCAGCATCAGCGCCGCCCTGGGCATGGCCATCGCCGCGCGCCTGCAGAACAGCTCGCGCAAAAGCGTGGCGGTGATCGGCGACGGCGCGCTGACCGCCGGCATGGCCTTCGAGGCGCTGAATCACGCCTCGGACGTCGCCGCCAACATGCTGGTGGTGCTCAACGACAACGACATGTCGATCTCGCGCAACGTCGGCGGCCTGTCCAACTACCTGGCCAAGCTGCTCTCCAGCCGCACCTACGCGAGCATGCGCGAAGGCAGCAAGAAGGTGCTGTCGCGCCTGCCCGGCGCTTGGGAAATTGCGCGCAAGACCGAAGAGCACGCCAAGGGCATGCTGGTGCCGGGTACCCTGTTCGAGGAACTGGGTTGGAACTATATCGGCCCGATCGACGGCCACGACCTGCCGACGCTGGTGCGCACCCTGAAGAACATGCGCGAGCTCAAGGGCCCGCAGTTCCTGCATGTCATTACCAAGAAGGGCAAGGGCTTCTCCCCTGCTGAAGCCGACCCGATCGGCTACCACGCGATCACCA
>JBFJZP010000590.1:0-2524 GCA_041622095.1 Burkholderiaceae bacterium
ACGCCGCCGCTGCGGCTGTCGGACTACAAGCTGGTCGCCTTCGACATGGACTCGACGCTGATCAACATCGAGTGCATCGACGAGATCGCCGCGGTGGCCGGCCGCAAGGACGAGGTGGCGGCGATCACCGAGGCGGCGATGCGCGGCGAGATCAGCGACTACAAGGACAGCCTGCGCCGGCGCGTGACCTTGCTCGCCGGCGTGCCGCTGGCGCATCTGGAGACGGTCTACCGCGAGCGGTTGCAACTCAACCCCGGCGTGTTGGAGCTGGTGCGCGCCTGCCAGGCAGCCGGCCTCAAGACGCTGCTCGTCAGCGGCGGCTTCACCTGGTTCTCGGACCGGGTGCGCGACCGCCTGGGACTGGACTTCACCCGCTCGAATGTGCTGGAAGTGCGCGACGGCCACCTGACCGGCCACATGGTCGACCAGCCATGGGGCGATATCTGCGACGGTGAAGAGAAGCGCCGCATGTTGCTGCAAACCTGCGAAGGCCTGGGCCTGCGCGGCGACCAGGCGATTGCGGTCGGTGATGGCGCCAATGACCTGCCGATGATGTCGGTGGCCGGCTTGTCGGTGGCCTACCATGCCAAGCCGCGGGTGCGCGAGCAGGCCATGGTGGCGATCGACACCGGTGGCCTGGACCGCCTGCTCGAGGTCGTGCAAGCCGACGCCTGACGTCGCACCGGCACTGCGGCAGCCGCATCACGCAGCGGGTTGCGGCTCCTGCGCAGCCTGCACCGCATGCGCCAATGCCGGGCCGAAGGCACGCAGCAACACCTTGATGCGCATGGTGTTCTTCAACTCCGGATGGGTCAGCAGCCACAGCGGCGTCTCCAGAGCCGCGATCGATTCGGTCAGCGGGAGCAGTTGCGGCACCATTTCCTCCAGGAACACCGGCAACACGGCAATGCCCAGGCCGGCCTGGACCATGCGCAGCGCGTGGCTGAAGTTGTCGACCCGCATCGCGACGCTGGCATCCGGCACCTGCTGCGCCAGCCAGCGGTCGAACTTGAGTTCGCGCGCATCGCGCTCGAACGCAATCCAGCGGCGCTCCCGGGTCAACTCTGCGACGCTGCGCAGGCGTGGCCGGCTGCCGGAGCGGCGCAGGCCGTACACCTTGAACTGCAGGCTTGCCAGCTTGCGCCCGACCATCCACTCCGGCACCTGATCGGCCACACGGATCGCCACGTCCGCATCGCGCCGGGACAGGCTGACATGGTCGCGCGACGCCACCAGTTCGATCCGCACATCCGGGAATGCCGAGCGGAACTGCACCAGCACGCCAGGCAGCAGTTGCTCGAGCAGGATCGACGCCACCGCCACGCGCACGTCGCCGACCGGGCGCATGTCCTGGCCACGCACCCGGGTCTCGGCCAGCAATGCCAGCGGCTCGAAGCTGCTGGCCGCCTGTTCGATCTCATGCCCGGCCGGCGTCAGCGCATAACGGCCGTGGTTGCGCTCGAACAACCGGGTGCGCAGCCGCTTCTCGATCGCGTCGAGCTTGCGCAACACGGTGGAATGCGTCGCTCCAAGGGCGACGCAGGCCTTGGCCACGCTGCCCTGGCGCGCAATCTCCAGTACCAACTGGAAATCCGCCCAGCCCAGCGACTCACGGGGCGCGGAAGCGCCCGTGGCGGTGGCCGGATCCGTCGCGGCAGTGATCGCCTCTTTTTTCATTTTTGCAAATTATGGTTTGCACAAACCGGGTTTACTTGGCGAAATTGGCAATATACACTGCCTCTGGAGCTTGCAATCGTTGCCAAGCCCCGCCCCTAACAACAAACGGAGAAACCGATGAAACGAATCAGCAACATACTCGCATGGGGCGCGCTGGCCATTCTGGCGGCTTTGAGCGTGCTGAACTGGAACACGCTGAGCGCGCAGGCTCCGCTGGACCTGGTGGCCTGGCAGATCCAGGCCCCGCTGGGCATCGTTCTGCTGGGCGTGGCCGGTGTGATGCTGGCGCTTTTCATGGTGGCTTATCTGTACAACCAGATCGGCTCGCTGATGGAAACACGCAAGTTGCTCAAGGAAATCCAGCGTGTCCAGGAACTCGCCGACAAGGCCGAGGCCTCGCGTATCGAAAACCTGCACCAGTTGATCTCGACCGAATTCCGCCTGCTCAACGAGAGGATCGGTTCGGCCTCGGTGGTGCACATGCAGAACCAGCAGGACGATGAGGACGCTCGCCCCTTGTCACTGACCGAACTGGTGGCTCGCCGCTAAGGCGCGCAGCCACCCGGAATACCCGCAACGCGGGTTTGCCCGGCGCGTGGTCATCGTGACGCAATCCGCCCGAGGACCCGGCCATTCTTCACCCCCAAGCAACCCATGAAGGGAGACACCATGAACTTCAAGAACCTGACCCGCATTCTGCTCGCCATCACCTTCTCCGCGCTGCTGGCCGCCTGTGCCGGCACCGCCAAACAGGAGAGCACCGGCGAATACATCGACGACACCGTGATCACGTCGCGGGTGAAGGCGGTCTTGCTGAACGATCCGGCCGTCAGCGGCCTGGCCATCA
>JBFJZP010000591.1:0-2521 GCA_041622095.1 Burkholderiaceae bacterium
AGACCCCAGTGGTAACGCGTGTTGTACAGGCCGTGCGACATGAATTCCCAGTTGCGCGCGAGCATGGCCTCGGTGATGGCCGGGTACATGCGCAGCACCGCCATCGACAGGGACACGGTCACCGGCAGCCGGAAGCGGTCGAACAGCTCCATCAGGCGCCAGACGCCGACCCGGTTGCCGTAGTCGCGCAAGCCATAGCCCAGGATGTCCGGATGCGGCATCCGGGGCCAGGGGTCGCGTACCCGGATCTTCTGCGGCTGGTATTCGTAATGTTCGATGTTCGGCGCCACCCACAATGCCACCCGTGCGCCATCCGGCCAGCGCAACGGAACTCGGTCCGGTGCGGCGCTGTAGTCGATCCGCTGCTCCGGACCGATCACGTTGCGGGCTTGTTGGCTTAAAGGCATGATCGGCGACTCTCACCACCAACCAGGAACCCGCCATGCCCGTCATCGCCATCACCTTGCTGCCCGGCTACTCCAGGGAAGCGGAAAGCACGATGGTCCGGCGTGTCGCGCAGGCGGCGCGATCGGTGATTGCCGCGCCGGCCGCCGGCACCACCGTCTTCGTCAGCCACGCCAGCACCTACCAGCGCGACGGAAACATATTCGGTGCCGGTGGCGCCGAGCGGATCGACGCATCGCAACTGGTCCGCCGATTCCTGGAACGCATGGAGAAGCGCGACCTGGATGGGGCACGCACATGTCTGGCGCCGGATTTCGCCATGCGTTTTCCCGGCAGTCCGGTCATGCACCGGCTCGAGGAACTGGTCGAGCGTTCGCGCGGCAGCTACCGCAACGTGGGCAAGACCTACGAGCGGTTCGACGAAAGCTGGACCGACGATGGGGCCGTCGTGTATTGCTTCGGCACCTTGCACGGCACGTGGCTCGACGGCACGGACTTTGACGGCATCCGATTCATCGACCGGTTCGAGGTCGTCGACGACCTGATCCGGCGCCAGGACGTCTGGAACGACCTGGCACTGCACAAGCCGGTGCCGGCCACGACCGCCTGACAGCCGCCATGTCGCGCTGGCGCTTCGGCGGGCCATCGGCAGGCGCATCGGCAATCAGGACGACTGCGCAGCCGTCCAGGCGTCGAGGATCTCGCTGCCAGTGGCGGCCCACACGCCAGCATGGCCCATGATGTGCGCCAGTGCTTCTTCCAGCGCGCGGATGCGGTAGGGCTGGCCGATGACCCAGGGATGCAGCGAGATCGCCATCACGCGCCCGCCCTGCGTCTGCGACTCGCGGTACAACATGTCGAACTGGTCGCACAACTGGTCGCGAAAATCGTCCTCGGTGTGGTGGTTCTGCACCAGGATGGTGTAGTCGTCGATGTCCACCGGGTGCGGCATCGCGTGCAAGGTCCCGCCCGCCGCGCGCATCGGGTACGGCATGTCGTCGTTGACCCAGTCGCAGACATAGTCGATGCCGGCTTCGCGCAGCAGGTGGAGCGTGGCGGACGACTCCGACTTGGCCGGCGACAACCAACCGCGCACCGCCTGCCCCGAGGCTGCGCGCAAGCTCTTCAGCGTATTGGCAACCAGTGCCTGTTCGACCTCTCGCGTCAGGCCGCCATGGTGCAGGTGGTCCATGTCCTGGCCGTTGGCAATGATTTCCCAGTTGCGCGCGACGCAGGCCTGGAGCAGGCTCGGGTAACGCGCCGCCACCGCCGCATTGACGGCAACCGACGCACGGATGCCGTGTCGCTCGAGTGCCTGCATGATGCGAAAGATGCCGATCCGGTTGCCATAGTCGCGCAAAGTGTAGTGGCGCAGGTCCGGATACGCCGTCTGCATCGCACCCGGCGGCTTGAAAGGCTTGCCCTGCATGTCGAGCGGAAACCACTCGAGTGCGGGAACGACCCACAACGCGACGCGCGCCTTGTTCGGCCATGCGACCGGCTTGCGGGTGGACAACATCGACCAGTCGTACCGGTCGTGATCCATGCCGTAGCGGCGGTTCGCATACTGCAGATAGTCGTCGGGAATGCTCATTGATCTACCTCCGCCTGTCGGCTGCGGCGCGAGTGCCTCGGGAACTGCCGTACGGCGCGCATCATGGCGCCTCCCCGACCGGTTGCGCCGCCGCTGCAAACGCGTCGTAATAATGGTCGTTGAAGTGCTGCGCGATCTCGCGCCCGGTCGCCAGCCACACACCCTCATGGCCGGTGATGTACGCCAAGGCTTCCTCGAACGCCGCCATGCGGTAGGGCTGGCCCACCAGGTAGGGGTGCAGCGGAATACACATCACCGTGCCCGAATGTTCGCCTTCGGCGTACAAGCGGTCGAACTGGCGCTTCAGGATGTCGGCATACCGCCGGGGTGAGACCAGATTGACGTTGTAGACGATGACGTCGTTCATCTCGAGCGAATACGGCACGCTGGTCAGGCGCCCTTTCTTCACCTTGACCGGCCCGGGCTGGTCGTCATGGAACAGGTCGCAGACGTAGGTCAGTCCCATCTCGGCCACCAGGTCCAGCGTGTTGTCGGTGTAGGTCAGCGCCGGCGCCAGCCAGC
>JBFJZP010000592.1:0-2516 GCA_041622095.1 Burkholderiaceae bacterium
CTGCTTGCCGAAGGTTGCCGGGATGCGCTGGTGCTCTGGGGCGACATCCTGGTCGACGGCCACAACCGCTACGGCATCTGCCAGCAACACGGACTGCCGTTCGAGACGGTGCAGAACCCCCGGTTCCAATCGATCCAGGACGTGCACCTGTGGATGATCGACCAGCACCTGGGCCGGCGCAGCGTGTCGGACTTCCAGCGCGGCGAACTGGCCTTGCGCAAGCGCGCGATCCTGGCCGAGCGGCGCGCGCAGGTCGCGGCGCCAGCGGATGCGTCGACCACGCCGGTCGAACAGCACGGCGCGCCGGCAGATGCGCCGGCCAGCGCACCGCACGCCACCGTGCCGCCGTCCCGGCCGCTGGAGAGCCGCGAAGATATCGCCAAGGCCGCGCGGCTCAGCAGCAGCCAGGTGGTGCTGATCGAGAAGATCCAGAAGCAGGCGGCGCCGGAGCTGGTGGCGGCGGTCAAGTCCGGCACGATCTCGATCAGCGCGGCGGCGGCGGTGGCCAGCCTGCCAGAGCAAGAGCAGAAGGCCGCCGCGATCGGCGGCAAGGATGAACTCAAACTGGCGGCCAGGCGGGTGCGCGAAGGGCGGCGCAAGGTGCAGGAGGAGGCCGCTGTCGATCAGCTGTCGGATCCATCGCCTGCGGATGGCGAACTGCAGGCCTTGCGGGTTCGCGTCGCGCAGCTGGAGGCGGAAAACGCGCAACTGCGCCAGGAATTGTCGACCTTGCGCGCTGCGGCCGCCTGAACCGCCGGTCGAGGCCTCAACCCTGGCCGAGCGCCTTGTGTGCCAAGGCCAGGAAGGTGGCGCGCTCCGCGGCTGACAGCGGCGCCAGGATCTCGCCCTGCAGGGATTCCACTACCGGCCGGATCGCAGCCAGCATCTGCTCGCCCTGCGGTGTCAGGTGCAACTGGCGCGCCCGGCGATCCTGCTCGCTGACGACGCGTTGCACCAGGGCCTTGAGCTCCAGGCGGTCGATCACGCCGCCAATGGTGGCGCGGTCGAAGCCGATGGTGGCGGCCAGTGTGGCCTGGTCGATGCCGGGTTGCTCCGCAATCGCGTCGAGCGCGGCGAACTGCACCGAGGTCAGGTCGAAGCCGGCGGCCTGGGTCTGCGCCTGGAAGACCTGTGTCGACTGCTGTTGCAGCCGCCGGATCAGGTGTCCGGCCATCTCGATCCTGTCCATATATGCTTTGCTCCGCTGCAGACCAGCCCCGATCATACGGTTGGCAATCCAGGCCTTGACGTAATTGATAAGTATACTTACGATAAGCATGCTTACATTAATTCTTCATCGAGCCATCGGCTCAACCGCAAGGAGACAGCATGCAATATCACCACGACGGATTCCAGCCCGGCGATCCGGATGTCAGCCCGGCGGCTCCCGACCGCCGCCACGCAGGCGACCCGCTACCGGACACGGTGGACGTGTTGATCGCCGGCTCCGGCCCGGCCGGCCTGTGCCTGGCCGCGCAACTCGCCCGGGTGCCGCAGATCCGCACCATGCTGGTCGACCCCCGGCTCACGGCTATGGAGAAAGGCCAGGCAGACGGCATCAGCGTGCGCTCGATGGAGATGTTTCAGGCCTTCGGCTTCGGCGAGAAGGTCATGCGCGAGTCGGTCTGGATCAACGAGACCACCTTCTGGGCGCCGGGCAAGAACGCGTCGCTCGATCGTGTCGCACGGGTGCAGGACGTGCCCGACGGCATCTCCGAGATGCCCCATGTGCTGATCAACCAGGCGCGGGTGCACGACATGTTCCTCGATGTCATGCGCAACGCACCCACCCGGCTCGCGCCGGACTATGGCTGGAAGGTGGTCGACCTGGCGGTCGACCCGCAGGCGGCGCAACACCCGGTCAGCGTCACGCTGGAGAACACCGCGCCGGGCACCGAAGGCCGGACCGCGACGGTGCGCGCCAACTATGTCATCGGCTGCGACGGCGCGCGCTCGAACGTGCGCCGCGCCATTGGCGGTGCGCTGCACGGCGATGCGGCGCATCAGGCCTGGGGCGTGATCGACCTGCTGGCCGTCACCGACTTCCCCGACTGGCACATGAAGTCCTTCGTGCGCTCGCAGGACGAAGGCATCCTGATGGTTTTGCCGCGCGAGGGCGGCCACCTGGTGCGCCTCTACGTCGAGCTCGACAAGCTGGGTGAACACGAGCGCGCCGCCGACCGCGGCATGGACGCCGACGACATCGTCGCCAAGGCGCAGCGCATCTTCAGCCCGTTCACGCTGGACGTGAAGGAGGTGGTCTGGTGGTCGATCTACGAGATCGGCCATCGGCTGACCGACAAGTTCGACGACGTGCCCGAAGACCAGGTGGCCACGCGTGCACCGCGCGTGATGCTGGCCGGCGACGCCTGCCACACGCACAGCCCCAAGGCCGGGCAGGGCATGAACGTGTCGATGGGCGACACCTTCAACCTGGGCTGGAAGCTGATCTCGGTGCTGACCGGCCGCGCCGATCCGGCGCTGCTGCACAGCTACTCCGGTGAACGGCGCGCCGC
>JBFJZP010000593.1:0-2513 GCA_041622095.1 Burkholderiaceae bacterium
GGTGCGCGAGCGTTTCGGCCACCTGGTCGGGGTGGGGCTGGATGCACCGGATAACGCCGGGCGGCCCTGACAGCGACCAGTCTTTATTTCGCCGGCCGGTGCAGCGCGCAGAGCTTGTTGCCGTCCGGGTCGCGCAGATAGGCCAGGTAGAGCTGGCCGCTCGGGCCTTCGCGAAAACCCGGCGGGTCTTCGCAGGTCGTGCCGCCGTTGGCGATTGCGGCCGCATGGAACGCATCGCCCTGCTCGGGAGATGCCACGGTGAAGCCGATCGTGCTGCCATTGCCGTGGGTCGCGGGTTCGCCGTTGATCGGCGTGGTGATCGAGAACGTGCCGGTCGGGCTGCGGTAGAAATAGCGGTTCTTGTTGGCAACACCCGGGCCGATGCCCAGCGTGCCGAGCAGCGCGTCGTAGAACTTCCGGGAGCGTTCGAGGTCGTTGACACCGAGCATGACGTGACTGAACATGGCTTGTTTCTTTCCTGGGCTTGGTACGGGTGCCCGATGTCGGGCGGATGGATGATTCGGCGCAATGGTAATGGACGCCTGGCATGGCAATATGGACCAGGGATATTCGCCAGCCAGGTTCCCGGTTGAACTCGCGGCTGCGAAACCGGTCCCACCTTGTCCAGCCCTGTGCGATGCCATCAGGAGTATGTGTGATGCGTTCATCCGTTTTTTCTATCTTGATCTCCAGCCTGTTGGCGTTGACCGCGTGCAGCAGTTATGCGCCGCCCGATCAGCTCGCCGGCGTCACGCAGGACCAGCTCCTGGCCCGCATGGGGCCGCCGGAAACGCGGCGCCAGCTGGGCGACGGAAACACCCGTCTCGAATACCCGACCGGTCCCTATGGCCTGCACACCTGGTTCTTCGATGTGGATGCATCGGGCAAGGTGCTGCGCGTGGAGCAGGTCCTGACCGAGCGCCATTTCAACCAGATCCTGCCGGACATGGCGCAAGCCGAGGTGCGCCAGCGTCTCGGACGGCCCAACAGCGTGTTCCGGCTCGGGCGCTCCCGTGGCGAGGTCTGGAACTACCGTTTCGAAGGCCCGTTCTGCCTGTGGTTCCAGGTCGAGATCACGACCGAGAAGCGGGTGCGATCCGCCGGTTACGGGCATCCGCCGGAATGCGAGCGTCGCGAGAAGATCATTTTTCCGTGACGTCGCGGTGACTCGCGGCCGGTGTCCCGCACGTCAGGGCGCCGCCTGTCCTTGCCGCAGTGCCGGATAGCGCACGCCAGCGCAACCGTTTTGCGAGGCTAAGATGGATCCATCGCCGGGACTGCGCTATGTGCGCGTCCCGGCCTCGCTGTTGACGCTCGGGAGCCGATCTTGTTTTCTCTGCCTGTCTCCACCAATCCTTCCATCGGTCGGCTGACGCTGCGCCTGACCGGCTTCGTGCGCGGCCGCCTGTGGCTGCAGGTGCTGGTGGCCATGTTCGTCGGTATTGCCACCGGCATCGTGATCGGCCCGACCGGTGGCTTGTTGTCGCCGGCCACCGCGCTGCTGGTCGGCAACTGGCTGGCGATGCCGGGTTATCTGTTCCTGGCGATGGTGCAGATGATCGTGGTCCCGCTGGTCGTGGCCTCGATCATCCTGGGCATGACCAGTTCGCGCGACATGGCGCAGTTGCGCAGCATGGGGGTGCGCACCGGCCTGTTCTTCCTGTTCACGACGCTGGTCGCGGCCTTGATCGGGGTGCTGGTCGCGTTGGCGGTCGAGCCCGGCGCCTATCTGCAGGCGGCCCAACTGCCGGCCAGCACCGCCGCGGATGTCGCCGGATCGGCGGCCAGGCCGTCCTTGTCGACATTGCCGGCGCAGATCGTGGGCGTGGTGCCGACCAATCCGCTGGCCGCCAGCGTCGAGCAGAACATGTTGCAGGTGGTGGTGTTTGCGATTTTTGTCGGCGTGGCGCTGGTGACGATGGAAGGCAAGCTGGCGCGCCCGCTGGTCGACCTGCTCGGCGCGGTACAGGAGGTCAGCATGGTGGTGGTGCGCTGGGCCATGTACCTGGTGCCGGCGGCGGTGTTCGGCTTGATGACGCAGCTCACCGCGCGCATGGGGCTCGATGCCTTGCTCGGCATGGGCGTGTATGTGCTCACCGTGCTGGGCGCCTTGTTGCTGGCGTTCGCCTTCCTGATGCTGGTTTATGCGCTGGGGCGGCGCCGCTCGCCACTGGCGTTCCTGCGCGGCAGTCGCGACGTGTTGCTGCTGGCGTTCTCCACCTCCAGCTCGGCCGCGGTGATGCCGCTGACGATCCGCACCGCCGAGGAGTCGCTGGGTGTGCAAAAAGGCGTCTCTCGGTTCGTGATCCCGCTGGGCACCACCATCAACATGGCCGGAACCGCCTTGTACCAGGTGATCGCCACATTGTTCCTGGCCCAGGTCTACCAGGTCGATGTCGGGCTGTCCGGCCTGTTGCTGGTGGTGCTGCTGGCAGTCGGGGCCTCGATCGGTTCGCCTGGCACGCCGGGTATCGGCATCGTGATCCTGTCGATGATGCTGGGCACGGTGGGTA
>JBFJZP010000594.1:0-2513 GCA_041622095.1 Burkholderiaceae bacterium
CCGCCGCGCCGTCATGGATCAACACGCCCCAGCTGGTCATCGGCTCCTGGATGCCCAGGCCCAGGAAGGACAACACCGATTCGGTCAGGATCACGCCCGGTATCGTCACCGTGGCATAGATCACCACCACGCCGAGCAGGTTGGGCACGATGTGGCTGAAGATGATGCGCCGCGTCGGCACGCCGATCGCACGCGCCGCCTCGATGAACTCGCGCGAGCGCAAGGACAAGGTCTGTCCGCGCACCACCCGCGCCATGTCCATCCAGGAGAACACGGTGATCGTGATCACCACCAGGTAAAAGGCGCGGCCGAGGATCGTGATCATCAGGATCGCGATCAGCAGATACGGCACCGCATACATCATGTCGACGACGCGCATCATGAAGGCGTCGACCCGTCCGCCGATGAAACCGGCGGTCGCACCCCAGGCAATGCCCAGCGACACCGACGCCAGTGTCGCCATCAGCCCCACCATCAGCGAGATGCGCCCGCCGACCAGTGTGCGCACCAGCAGGTCGCGGCCGGAGTCGTCGGTGCCGAAATAATGCGCGTTCTTCAGCGTCGGCGGCAGGCTCATCGCGTCCCAGTCGGCGCTGTCGAATGCATGCGGCAACACCATCGGGCCGACAATACATGCCAGCACGATCAAGGCCAGCAGGCACAGGCCGGTCACCGCCGCCCGGTTGCGCAGAAAGCGTTCGCGCGCGTCGAGCCAGGGGCTGCGTCCGGGCATGGCCGCATCCACCGCGTCGCCGAGTGCCCGCACCAGTTTGTCGTTTCGATTCGTCGGCAACACGCGGGCGCTTTCAGTATCGGATCTTGGGATCGAGCGCGGCATATGCCAGGTCGACCAGCAGGTTGAAGGTCACCGCCACCACCGTCATCAGCACCACCAGGCCCAGCACCAGCGTGTAGTCGCGGTTGCCGGCACCGTTGACAATGAGTTTGCCCAGGCCGGGCAGCGAAAAGACCGACTCGGTCACCACCGCAGAGGTGATCGACGAAATCGCCAGCGGCCCGATCAGCGAGACCACCGGAAGCAGCGCCGGGCGCAGCGCATGGCGCAGCACCACGACATGGGTCGGCAGGCCCTTGGCGCGCGCGGTGCGGATGAAATTGCTGTGCAAGACCTCGATCAGGCTGCCGCGCATCACCCGTCCGATCGTGGCCACGTTGATGAAGATCAGCATCGCCATCGGCAGCACCATGTACCGCGGCGCGAAGTCGTCCCAGCCGCCGGCCGGCAGCAGCCGCAACCACAACGCAAAGACCAGGATCAGCACCGGCCCGATCACGAAGGACGGGAAGGCATGGCCCATGTTGCTGAACAACATCACGATGTAGTCGACAACGCTGTTCTGGCGCAGCGCGGCCACGGTGCCCAGCGTCACGCCCAGCACCAGCGCGATCAGCAAGGCCCCGCCACCGATGGCGGCCGAAATCGGCAGGGCCTTGGCCACCAGCTGGTTGACTGTCCAGTCCTCATACCGGAACGATGCGCCGAGATCGCCGTGCAACAGGTTGTTCAGGTACAGCAGATACTGTTTCCACAGCGGTTCGTCCAGGTGGTACTTGGCCTGCAGATTG
Organism: Burkholderiaceae bacterium; assembly: GCA_041622095.1. Classification (GTDB taxonomy): domain Bacteria; phylum Pseudomonadota; class Gammaproteobacteria; order Burkholderiales; family Burkholderiaceae_C; genus CAISIP01. The sequence continues at coordinate 1,588 of JBFJZP010000594.1, forward strand.
GCCAGTACCGCGCTTGACACCTTGCGCTCCGTGTCGAACGGTCCGCCCGGCGTGGCATGCAGCAGCAGATAACAGACCGTGATGACGGCCAGCAGGGTCGGCAAGGTGGCCAGCACCCGGCGCAATGTGTAGGACCACATGAAAACTCTTTCGCCCGCGCGTGTTGCGCCGGCAAGGAAAAAGGGCTGGCATCGGTTTCAACACCAGCCCGTTGGCATGGCGCAGCGGCCGATCAGTGCTTGATGATATAGAGGTCCTTGCCGCGGTAGCGGTCCAGCGGGTTGCTGCTGGAGTAGCCACCGACATACGGCTTGACCAGGCGCGGCACTGTGTATTGCAGCAGCGGAATCATCGGGTAGTCGTCCATGATCATCTTGGCCGCCTGCGTCAGCAAGGTCTTGCGTTTGGCCAGGTCGAGCGACTGGTTGCCATCGTTGATCAGCTTCTCGGCTTCCCGGTTGCAATTGCCCTGGCTGTTCTGGTCGGAGTCGCACTGCACCAGCGTCAGGAACGAGGTGGCGTCATCGTAGTCGGCAATCCAGCCGTTGCGCGCCATCTGGTAGTCGCGGTCGTTGCGCTTCTTGATCAGCACCTTGAATTCCATCGCCTCGAGTTCCAGGTCCAGCCCCAGCTTGGTCTTCCACTCGGAGGCGGCAAAAATCGCCATTTTCTTGTGGTACTCGCTGGTGTTGTAGGAGAACTTCATCTTGGTGCCGGGCGCCACGCCGGCAGCGGCCAGCAGCTTCTTCGCCTCTTCCACCCGCCTGGCCATTGGCCACTTCGCCCAGTCGTACGAGGTGACGTCGGCACCGGCGACACCTTTGACGATCACGCCGAACGACGGAACCTGGCCATCGGCGGTGACCTTCTGCGCCAGGATGTCGCGGTCGATCACCATCGACAAGGCCTTGCGCACCCGGATGTCG
>JBFJZP010000595.1:0-2511 GCA_041622095.1 Burkholderiaceae bacterium
ACGGTGACGCCGATGATGGCGCCGGAGATCTGGCCCATGGCCTTGCGTGTGGCCATCAAGGGCGACAGGCCTTCCTCGCTCATGATGCGTTCGACGTTCTCGACCACGATGATCGCGTCGTCGACGACGATACCGATCACCAGCACCATGCCGAACATCGTCAACACGTTGATCGAGAAGCCGAGCGCCAGCAACACGGCAAAGGTGCCCATCAACGATACCGGTACGACGATGGTCGGGATGATGGTGTAGCGGATGTTCTGCAGGAACAGCAGCATCACCAGGAACACCAGTACCACCGCCTCGAACAAGGTCAAGGCCACCTGGCGGATCGAGATGTCGATGAAGCGCGAGCTGTCGTACGGAATCGCCCACTGCACACCCGGCGGAAAGAAGCGCGACAACTCTTCCATACGCGTGCGCACCGCCTTGGCGGTGGCCAGCGCATTGCCGCTGGGCGAGAGCTGCACGCCGATACCGGTCGATGGTTTGCCATTGAGCCGCGCCGATGTGGCATAGGCCTCGGCGCCCAGTTCGACGCGGGCGACATCGCGCAGCCGCACGGTGGAGCCGTCGGTGTTGGCGCGCAGCACGATATTGCCGAATTGCTGCGTGCTGCTGAGCTGGCCGTTGACGACGACCGTGGCGAAGATCTTCTGGCTGTCGGTATTGGGCAGGTCACCGATGGTGCCGGCCGACACCTGCAGGTTCTGGGCGCGGATGGCGTTGCTGACATCGGACATCGCCAGGCTGTAGCCGACCAGCTTGGCCGGATCGACCCAGATCCGCATGGCGCGTTCGGTGCCGAACAACTGCGCCTGTCCGACACCGGGCAGGCGCTGCAACTCCGGCAATACCGTGCGCGCCGCATAGTCGCCCAGCGCGACCGGGTCGAAGTCCGGGTCGTCGGAGGACAGGATGGTGAACAGCAGGAAGTTGTTGCGCGCCTTGTCGACGCGCACACCTTGCTGGGTCACGCTGGACGGCAGGCGCGGCGTGGCGCGTGCCAGCCGGTTCTGCACATCGACCTGGGCCAGGTCGGGATCGGTACCGGCCTCGAAGCTCAGCGTGATCGAGCCGCTGCCATTGGCCTGGCTGGTCGACTCCATGTAGATCAGTCCGGGCGATCCGTTCATTTCGCGTTCGATGACGCTGATGACGCTGTTTTCCAGCGTCTGGGCGGATGCACCCGGATAGGCGGTGGAGATGACGATCGATGGTGGGGCCACGCTCGGGTACTGGGCGATCGGCAACTGCGTCATCGCGACGCCCCCCATCACCAGGATGAAAAGTGCGATCACCCACGCAAAGATCGGGCGGTTGATGAAAAACTGGGCCATGCGGATGCCTTGGTTTATTGACCGGCCGCAGCCGTTGCGGCGCTGGCGCTGGCGGCTGGCGCGGAGGCGCCGGGTTGCGCTGCAGGAGCAGGCGCAGGCGAAAGGCTGGGGGTGTTGCCGGTCGGGCTCCATGGCGAAGCCTTGACCGGTGCGCCAGGCACCATCATCTTCTGGAAACCTTCGACGATCACCTGTTCGCCCGGCTGCAAGCCGTCGAGCACGATCCACTGGTTGTTCTGGTTCGCGCCGAGCTTGATCTGGCGCTTGGCCGCAATGCCATCGGCGCCGACCACCAGTACCGAGTCACCCTGGTTCGAGCGGGTGACCGCCTGTTGCGGCAACAACATCGCCGACGGCAGCTCGGCCTGGGCCAGCCGCACGCGCACATATTGGCCCGGCAACAGCATGCCGTCCGGATTGGGTACTTCGGCGCGCAGCGTGACCTGGCCCGAGGTCGGGTCGACATTCAGGTCGGAGAACAGCAGCCGGCCGCTGCGGGGCAGCTCCGAGCCATCCTCGAGCACGATGCGGACCGCGGCGCCGCCCTTGCCGCTGCCGCGTATCTGCTGCTGCGCCATCGCCTTGCGCAGGCGCAGCAGGTCACCGCTGGACTGGGTGAAGTTCACATACACCGCGTCGATCTGCTGGACCAGCGCCATCTGCGTCGCCTCGACCTGGCTGACCAGCGCACCTTCGCTGACCAGGGCCTGGCCGATCCGGCCGTCGATCGGTGCGCGCACCGTCGCGTATTCCAGGTTGATGCGGGCGGTCTGCAAAGCCGCCTTGGCGCTGGCCACGTCGGCTTCGGCCAGTTTCTGGCTGGCCTGCGCGTTACTGTATTCGAGCTGGCTGACGGCATTGACGCCGACCAGGGGCTTGTACCGTTCGGCAATCGACGTGGCCTGGCCGAGATTGGCCTGGGCCCGTCCGAGTGCCGCCTGGGCGCTGTCGACCGCTGCCTGGTAGATCGCCGCATCGATCTGGAACAGCGGCTGGCCGGCCTTCACGTCGCTGCCTTCGCGGAACAGGCGTTTGAGCACCACGCCGTTGACGCGCGCACGCACCTGGGCCACGCGTACGGCGCTGACCCGGCCCGGCAGTTCGCTCTGCAAGGCCACGGAAGTGGGTTGCACCGTGATCACGCCGACCTCGGCCGGCGGCATTTTCGGCG
>JBFJZP010000596.1:0-2510 GCA_041622095.1 Burkholderiaceae bacterium
ACCAGGTGACCATCGTCAGCGGCTGGCCGATGGTGGGCTTCTGGATCCAGCGCACCGCCGGCGACGGGCAGTTGCGCGCACGCCTGGCGCAACTGGGCGCGCGCTGGTGCACCGAATCGGTCGTCACCGCCTGGCATGGGGATGGCGCGAGCATCCGTTCGCTGCTGGACGGCAGCGAGACCCGCGTCGATGCCGACGCACTGGTGCTGGCCACGACCAACACGCCGCAGGCCGAACTGGCCGAAACGCTGCAAGGCGGCGAGACCGCGGTGTATGTGCTGGGCGATGCCGTCGCGGCGCGGCTGGCGGTACATGCCATCTACGAGGCCCGGGAACTCGCGTTGCGACTGTAGGGATCGACCATGAACCTGCGCTTCATCGACGCGGCGCACATCCGCGAACACACCCGCTTCACCGGGCTGATCGACCACCTGCATGCGGCGCACCGTGCGCCGCCACCGGCGGTCGAGCGGGTGTTGATGCAGCAGCCGGGCGCGGCCGGTGCGGTCGACAACGCGATGCTGGTCTGGCCGGCCTGGCAGGCGGGGCGCAACCTGGGCGTCAAGGTGGTCACGATGTTTCCGGGCAATCGCGACCTGCCGGGCGTGCAAGGCCTGTACCTGTTGTTCGACGGCAGCAACGGATCGCCGCAGGTGGTGATCGACGGCACCGAACTGACCTACTGGAAGACCGCAGCCGATTCGGCGCTCGGCGCCCGCATGCTGGCGCGTTCCGACGCGCGCACACTGCTGATGGTCGGTGCCGGCGCGCTGGCGCCCTATCTGATCCGCGCCTACCAGGCGATCCGTCCCGGGCTGCAGCTGGTACGGACCTGGAACCGCTCGCCGGACAAGGCCCGGGAACTGGCGGCCACCGTAACCGGCACGCCGGCGCAGGCCACCGAGGACCTGGAAGCGGCGGTGCGCACGGCCGACATCGTCTGCTGCGCAACCGGCAGCCGGACACCGCTGGTGCACGGCCAATGGTTGCGGCCGGGCACCCACCTGGACCTGATCGGCGGCTTCACGCCGTCCATGCGCGAGGCCGACGACGACGCGATACGCCAGGCCCGGGTTTTCGTCGACAGCCGCTGGTTCACCATCGAACATGCCGGCGACCTGACCCAGCCGATTGCCAGCGGCGTGATCACGGCCGCCGATGTGCGGGGCGACCTGTTCAACCTGTGCAGCGAACGGGTTGCCGGACGCACCGATGCGGAGCAGATCACCTTGTTCAAATCGGGCGGCGGCGCACACCTGGACCTGATGACCGCGCAATACATCGCAGGCCTGGTCGCTTGAGCCGGCGTTGTCGCGACACCGGCGTTCCGGGCCGCGGCGCCGCCGGCCGTCAGTCGGGCGCCCGGATCCAGCGCAGCAGCGCCGCCCCCACCGCGTCCGGCCGCTCCATCGGCGCCATATGGCCGGCATCCTCGAAGATCGCCAACGTCGCATCCGGCACCAGTGTCTGCATCGCCACGTGTTGCGCCACCGGCGCCCAGCTGTCCTGCCGGCCACAGGCGACCAGGGTCGGCACGCGGATCGCACGCAACACATCGCTGGCGTCGGGTCGGCCCAGCGGTGCCCGGATCGATCACCTGGCAATCACACACATCCGCCAGCGCCGGCAGCAGTGGCGGGTGCATAGTGTCGGCAGCACGCAGCGGGCGGGGCATGGAGGGTGGCGGGACAACACGGCAGCGATGTTTGTGCCGCCTGGCAACGAAACGGGTGTCGCTTATAGTCCGGCCCAACGCCTGTTGTTGTAGTCCGATGCCCCGACCCCGCTCCACCCCGCCTACTGCCTCCGTCGATCCGCAACAGCCGGCGGTGGATACGCCGATACCGATGCAGTCGGAACCCGGCCACCTGATCCGACGGGCGCACCAGCTGGCGGTGTCGCTGTTCCGTGACGCCCACGGCAGCCAGGTCACACCGGTGCAGTATGCAGTCCTGTGTGCACTCCATGACTCGCCCGGCATCGATCAGGTCACGCTGGCCGACAAGGTGGCGCTGGACACCTCGACCACCGCCGACATTGCGACCCGGCTGGACGCCAAGGGCTGGATCGCACGCGAACTGCTGCCACGGCGCCAGCGCAGCCTGCGCCTGACAGCGGATGGCGAAGCGGTGCTCGCCGCGATGCGTCCGCGTGTGGCGCCGATGTACCACAAGCTGCTGGAACCGCTGGAGCCGGCCGAACAGGCGGAATTCCTGCGCCTGCTGCGCAAGCTGGTCCGACTCGATTGAGCGCAGGCATGCCAGGCCGGTAGCAGCCGTGGCTTGGCCAACCGCCCGCCCGGCGCCCTGCAGCAGCGCCGGCGGACCGCACCGGACCCACCGCATGCGATCGGCCGCCCAGGGTTAACCCCAGGTAATTTCCGTTTGAACCCATCCGCTGGATTCCGTACAATGCGCCATATTCAGCATACTGAATGAAGTGGATCCACCGAGGTTTCGCTTGGCCGATCCGTACCGTGGCGTTGCCCCCTGCAGCTCGCGGTCCATCCC
>JBFJZP010000597.1:0-2500 GCA_041622095.1 Burkholderiaceae bacterium
CCGGGCCTAGCGACGCGATCCGCTTTCCCGGCGACGGTCCCTACGACCAGCGCCTGGGTTACCACGATTTGCCGCGGTTTCTCGATCGCCTGGCGGCGCAGCAGTGGCAGGTCACCGCGCAGGCGCGGATGTCGCCGGGTCTGATCGACGTCGTCGAGCGCGGCCTGTTTGCACCGTATGCGGAGAAGAGCCGGGCCGGTCTCGAATTGCTGGACTGCCGCGGCGAACCCTTGTTCTCGGCCCGCCATCCGCAACGCTTTTACGGCAGCTTCGACGCGATTCCGCCCCTGGTGGTCGACGCCTTGTTGTTTATCGAGGACCGTGCCTTGCTCGACCCGCAGACGCCACAGCGTAATCCGGCGGTCAACTGGAGCCGCCTGCTGCGCGCCTTGGTCGACCAGGGCTGGAGCCAGGTCGACCCGGACCATGACACGCCGGGTGGCAGCACCCTGGCCACCCAGATCGAGAAATACCGCCATTCCAGCGGCGGGCGGACCGCCACGCTGCGCGACAAGTGGTACCAGATGGCCTCTGCGTCCTTGCGCGCCTACCTGGACGGCGAGAACAACCTGCCACGGCGCCGGCGCATCGTCGTCGACTACCTGGACACCGTGCCCTTGGCGGCGCGTCCCGGGATTGGCGAGATCCATGGCCTCGGCGATGCGTTGACCGCCTGGTACGGGCGCGATTTCGACGAGGTCAACAGCCTGCTGATTGCGGATGCCGGCGACGTCTCGGCGCCCGAAGGCCTGCTGGTGCGCCAGGCGCTGGCCTTCAAGCAGGTCTTGTCATTGATGATTGCGCAGCGCCGGCCGACGTATTACCTGGGCCGGCGCGAGGCCGAAACCGGACTGACGCAACTGGTCAACGCGCATTTGCGCGTGCTGGCCGATGCGGGGGTGATCGCGCCGGCCTTGCGCGACGCCGCCTTGCCGCTGGCACTGGACCTGCGCCAGGGCCCGCCGCCACGCGAGGAGCTGGTCAACAGTGCGCCATTCAGCGAGCGCAAGGCGGCCACGGCCTTGCGCAGCCGACTCGCCGGCATGCTGGGCATCGCCCGAAGTTATGACCTGGACCGGCTCGACGCCGAGGCCGGCAGCACCATTGATGCGCAGGCGCAGCGCGATGGTGTCGCCATGTTGCGCAGCCTGGGTCAGCGCGAAGGTGCCAGGGCGGCGGGTCTGTACGGCCCGTACCTGCTGAGCGAGCGTGACGATCCGAGCCGCCTGCTATTCAGTTTCACCTTGTTCGAGCGGGGGGAAAACGTCAACCGCCTGCGGGTGCAGACCGACAACCTGAACCAGCCGTTCGACATCAACGAAGGTGCCCGGCTCGACCTGGGCTCGACCGCCAAGCTGCGCACACTGGTGACCTACCTGGGTCTGGTCGCCGAGTTGCGTGACCGCTGGAGCGGCATGAACGACGCGCAGCTGGCCGCGCTGGATCTGGACGATCGCGACGCGCTGGGCCTGTGGGTGCGCCAATACCTGATCGGGCGGTCCGAGCGCGCACTGCAGCCGATGCTCGACGCCGCGATGGAGCGCCGCTACTCCGCCAACCCGGCAGAGGGTTTCTACACCGGCGGCGGCGTGCACCATTTCGGCAACTTCGAGTCGGCCGACAACAACCGGGTGCTGACCGTGCGCGAAGCCACCACCCGCTCGGTCAATCTGGTCTACATCCGGTTGATGCGCGACCTGGTCCGGCACCTGATGTTCCATGAAGAGGGCACCGCTGCCGCGATGCGGGCCGATCGCGATGATCCGGCGCGGCAGGCCTTGCTGGCCCGGTTCGCCGACAAGGAAGGCCGGGAGTACCTGGCCCGCTTCTACCGCGAGACACGGGCTCTGCAGGGCGAAGAGCTGGTGACGCAACTGCTCGAGGGCCGCGCGCCGAGTTTTGCCCGGCTGGCCAGCGTGTTTGGCGCCTTGTATCCGGATGCGGACGCGATATCCATGGCCGCCTTCATCCTGCGCCACCAGCCTGACGCGGTGCTGGCCGATGGCGAGCTGGCGCGCCTGTTTGCGCGCTACGGCGGCGGCCAGATGTCGCTGGCTGATCGCGGCTATGTGGCGGGCATCCATCCGCTGGCCTTGTGGCTGGCCGGCCACCGCCTGCGCACGCCGGATGCCACGCTGTCGGATGCGATCGCGGCCAGCGCCGAGGAGCGCCAGCATGTCTACGGCTGGTTGTTCCGCACCCGCAACCGGGACGCGCAGGACCGGCGTATCCGCACCTTGCTAGAGATCGACGCGTTTGCCCGCATCCAGCAGCGCTGGCAACGCCTGGGATACCCGTTCGAGGCGCTGACGCCGTCGTATGCCAGCGCATTGGGCGCCTCCGGCGATCGGCCCTCGGCGCTGGCCGAGTTGATGGGCATCATCGTCAATGACGGGCTGCGCAAGCCGGTGGCCCGGCTCGAGTCGCTGGTGTTTGCCCGGGACACGCCGTACGAGACCCATCTGGCCTACCGCCCGCAGTCGGTGGAGCGCGTGCTCCA
>JBFJZP010000598.1:0-2486 GCA_041622095.1 Burkholderiaceae bacterium
CTCCTCCAGGCGGTGCGGCTTCAGGAAGTCCTCGAGGTCGTAGTCGCCGGGGCGGTCGCACTCGCCCAGCACCTTGAGCGTCCAGGGCTTCGGCTTGAAATTGCCCGAGTGGCGGTGCGGATCCGCCTTGTCGGTGCCGAACTCGTAGAAGTTGTTGTAGGTGGTGATGGATTCCCAGGAGCTGAGTTCCTCGCCCTCGACCCGGTAGTCCGTCTCCACCACGCCGGACAGCTTGTTGCCCGGGCTGCCGCGATCGCTCGCCAGCGCGCGCGCGGCGGTGGGCAGCAGGCCAGGCAGGCTCGCGGCACCGGCGATGGCGCCGGCGCGGGCGATGAAGCGCCGCCGGTCGAGGTAGGTCTCTCGCGGCGTGATCTCGCTGGGCTTGAAGGGGTCCGGGCGCTTGATGAGCATGTCTGGGGTCCTGTGGATTCGCGTCGTGTCGTGTCAGGGGACAGCACGGGCGGCGTGTTGGTTCCGCTGCCCGGTCGAGCTTGCCATCCCTTCACGAACTCACCCGAGCCAGCGCCGTGCGTTGCGGAACATGCGCAGCCAGCCGCCCTCGGCGGGCCAGCCCGGCGGCTGCCAGGAATGCTGCACGGTGCGGAACACCCGTTCCGGGTGCGGCATCATGATGGTGAAGCGCCCGTCGGCGTTGGTCACCGCGGTGATGCCGCGGTGCGAGCCGTTAGGGTTGACCGGGTAGCTGACGGCCACCTGGCCGCGGCCGTCCACGTAGCGCATGGCCACCGCCAGGGATTCCAGCTGACCGGGCCGCTCGAAGCCCACCCGCCCCTCGCCGTGGGCGACGGCCACCGGCAGGCGCGCGCCGGCCATGCCGGCCAGCAGGATGGAAGGCGATTCGGTGATCTCGACCTGGCTCAGGCGCGCCTCGAACTGCTCGGAACGGTTGCGCAGGAAGCGCGGCCAGGCCTCGGCGCCGGGGATCATGTCCTTGAGCAGCGCCATCATCTGGCAGCCGTTGCACACCCCCAGGCCGAACACCTCCGGGCGCTGGAAGAAGGCGGCGAACTCCTCGCTGGCGCGCAGGTTGAACTGGATCGAGCGTGCCCAGCCGCCGCCGGCGGAGAGCACGTCGCCGTAGGAGAAGCCGCCGCAGGCGACCAGGCCCTTGAACTCGTCCAGGCTGACGCGGCCACTGAGGATATCGCTCATATGCACATCGATTGCGTTGAAGCCGGCGCGGTCGAAGGCCGCGGCCATTTCCACCTGACCGTTGACACCCTGCTCGCGCAGCACGGCGATCTGCGGACGCACGCCCTTGCGGATATAGGGGGCGCTGATGTCTTCGTTGACATCGAAGCCGAGTTTGACCGACAGGCCCGGATTGTCTTCTTCCAGCAGCGCGTCGAACTCCTGATCGGCGCACTCGGCGTTGTCGCGCAGGCGCTGGATGCGGTAGCTGGTTTCGCTCCACTGGCGCTGCAGCAGGCGGCGCTGACCGGCGAACACCGGCTGACCGTTGAAGCCGATCGCCACGGCATCGCTGTTGACCGGCTGGCCGATCACCGCCACGCAGTCGCCAAGACCCGCGGCACTGAACTGCGCCAGCACTTCTGGAGTGACGTCCTGATGCACCTGGATCACCGCGCCCAGCTCTTCGTTGAACAGCACGGCAGCCAGCTCATTGCTGTCGCTGGCCAGGGCATCGAGGAACAGATTGAGGCCGCAGTGGCCGGCAAAGGCCATTTCCAGGGCGGTAACCAGTAGGCCACCGTCGGAACGGTCATGGTAGGCGAGGATATAGCCATCGGCGTTGAGGCCCTGGATCACCGCGAAGAAGGCCTTGAGGTCTTCGGCGTCATCCACATCCGGAGCCTGGGTGCCGAGCTTGCCGTAGACCTGAGTCAGGATCGACGCACCCAGACGGTTCTGGCCACGGCCCAGGTCGATCAGGATCAGGTCGGTTTCGCCCTTGTCCATGCGCAGTTGCGGGGTCAGGGTCTTGCGAATATCGCTGACCGGAGCAAAGCCGGTCACCACCAACGACAGCGGCGAGGTCACGCTCTTGTCTGTGCCCGCGTCCGTCCACTGGGTTTTCATCGACATCGAGTCCTTGCCCACCGGGATGGTGATACCCAGCTCGGGGCACAGCTCCATGCCGACCGCTTTCACGGTGTCGTACAGGCGCGCATCTTCGCCCGGGTGGCCGGCGGCGGCCATCCAGTTGGCGGACAGTTTGATATCGGAAATCTTCTCGATGCGCGAGGCGGCCAGGTTGGTCAGGGTTTCGCCAATCGCCATACGCCCGGACGCCGCGGCATCCAGCAGCGCCAGCGGCGTGCGCTCGCCCATGGCCATGGCTTCGCCAGTGTAGACGTCGAAGCTGGTGGCGGTGACCGCGCAATCGGCCACCGGCACCTGCCACGGGCCGACCATCTGGTCGCGGGCAACCAGACCAGTAATGGTGCGGTCACCGATGGTGATCAGGAAGCTCTTGCTGGCCACGGCCGGGTGATGCAGCACGC
>JBFJZP010000599.1:0-2485 GCA_041622095.1 Burkholderiaceae bacterium
CCGGCATCCGGGTCGGCCAGTTCGCACCGGGCGTGGTCCGCCTGGTGCTCGACCTCAAGCAGGCGGCCAAGCCACAGGTGTTCACGCTGCTCCCGGTGGCGGCCTACCAGCACCGCCTGGTGCTCGACATGGTGCCCACCGTCATCGAAGACCCGCTGGAGGCGCTGATCGCCGAACGGATACGCGACCTGCCGGCGACGTCGGGCGCGAACACGGCAGCAACTGCCACGTCACCGGCCGCACCAGCCAGCGTCGGCGATCCCCTCGGCGAACTGATTGCACAACGCGCGAACGGCGGCGCCTCGCCGGCGGCACCCGCCAGCCCGGTGCGGCCGGACGTCGACCCAGCCCGCGCAGCAACCGCAGTCGCCGCGCAGACGCGCAGCAAGCGCCCTGCTCCTGCTGCTGCCGAGGTGCGCACCGACCGGCTGATCATCGTTGCGCTGGATCCGGGCCATGGCGGCGAAGACCCGGGCGCCGTCGGCCCTGGCGGCACCCGGGAAAAAGACGTGGTGCTGCGCCTGGCCCACCAGTTGCGCGATCGCATCAACGGCATGACGGTCGGCGGCAACGCGATGCGCGCCTACCTGACGCGCGACGCCGACTACTTCGTACCGCTGCATGTCCGGGTTCAAAAGGCCCGCCGGGTGCAGGCCGACCTGTTCGTCAGCCTGCATGCCGACGCCTTCTACACGCCCCGCCCCCAGGGTGCTAGCGTGTTCGCACTGAGTCAGAACGGCGCCTCGAGCAGCGCCGCGCGCTGGATGGCCGACAAGGAAAACAAGGCCGACCTGATCGGTGGACTGAACGTCGCCTCACGGGACGAGACCTTGCAACGCGCGATGCTCGACATGAGCACCACCGCCCAGATCAAGGACAGCCTGCAACTGGGCAGCGCAATGCTCGGCGAGATCGGCCGCATCGGCAAGCTGCACAAGCCGCGTGTCGAACAGGCCGGTTTTGCGGTGCTCAAGGCGCCGGACATCCCCAGCGTGCTGGTCGAAGCGGCCTTCATCAGCAACCCGGAAGAAGAAGCCAAGCTCAACGACGAGAAATACCTCTCCCAGTTGGCCGACGCGCTGGTGCGGGGAATCGAGGGCTATTTCGCGCGCAACCCGCCGTTGGCGCGCAGCCGGGCGGTCTGAGTCTTTTCTGCGGTTGGCGGCTATGCGCGCAGGCTGCGCAGGCCCGCGTGCTCTTTGTGCCGCGCTTCACCGTGGCGGATCGACAGCGGCGACGCACCCGCGCGGCGTTCGGTCTCGACAAACCACCGCTACCGGGTCTCCCGCAGTGGCGCCTGAGCCTTCGTCACGGCGTCTTGGGCATGCGCTCGCATTCGGCTTCGAGGGCTTCGATCGTCGACTCCAGCGCATCGTGCAAGGTGTTTTGCTGGGTCAGCAGCGTCTCGACCTGCTTGGCGACGTCCTTCAACTTCAACTCGTCATCGAGTTGCAGCCAGACCGCGGTCAGCCGCTCGATGTTCGACTTGGCGTAATGCTGCATCTCCTTGAGCTGCGTGACGATGTCCCTCGACTTGTCCAGCGGGGTCTTCTCGACAATCTCTTCGTCATCCATGGCAGTCTCCTGTTTCTGGTCATTTTTTACCGGTCCTTGGACCGGTCGAGCCAGTATAGGTCTGGCTCCGGGCTGCGGCAATGCGGGTCAGCCCCGCGGCGCGCCGGGCACCCTTTATGCTCGGGGCGATGGTGCGCCCCAGACCGGGCGCCGGCATGCCGTATCCGCCGGGCCGGCGGGTCGCTGCCCGGCTGCCATCACATCCGGAGAACCGCGCATGTCCCTCGACAAGAACGCCGGCAGTTCGCCGTCCAACCTGCTCTACGGGCTGGACGACAAACCTGGTCACGGCGCCAGCGCGCTGGCCGCCGCGCAACACCTGCTGGCCAGCCTGGTCGGCATCGTCACACCCACGCTGGTCATTGGCGGCGCGCTCGGGCTCGGCGCGCACATTCCCTACCTGATCAGCATGGCCTTGTTCGTCAGCGGAGTGTCGACCTGGATCCAGTCGCAGAAGGTGGGCCCGGTGGGATCCGGTCTGCTGAGCCTGCAGGGCACCAGTTTTGCGTTCCTGGGTGCCATCCTCACCGCCGGCATGGTGGCCAAGGGACGTGGCGACACACCGGAGCAGATCCTCGCATTGATCTTCGGCCTTTGCCTGGCCGGCTGCCTGGTCGAGATCGTGCTGAGCCTGTTCATCCACAAGCTCGAACGCATCATCACGCCCACCGTCACCGGCGTCGTGATCACCGTGATCGGGCTCAGCCTGGTCAAAGTCGGCGTGACCGACATGGCCGGTGGCTTCGGCGCCCCGGACTTCGGCGCGCTGCGCAACCTGGCACTGGCCCTGGTGGTCATGGCGGTGATCGTGGCGACCAGCTTCGCCAGCATCGCCTTGGTGCGGCTGAGCGCGATGCTGATCGGGCTGTTCCTGGGCTTCGTGATGGCCGTCGCCATGGGCATGGTCGAC
>JBFJZP010000600.1:0-2467 GCA_041622095.1 Burkholderiaceae bacterium
CGCCGCGTTCTCTTTCCTGGCCGACGCCTCCGGCTGGCAGCGCTGGTTCTTCACCGCGGTCGGCATCGGCGCGGCGCTGTTCATCGTCTGGATGTTGCGCGCGCATCCGGGTCAACGCCTGTTCGCATTCGCAATGGCTTGTATCCTGGGAGGCGCGATCGGAAACGTGATCGACCGGCTGGCGCACGGCTACGTGGTCGATTTTCTACAGTTCCACCATGCCGGTTGGTATTTCCCCTCTTTCAATGTAGCCGACAGCGCGATTACCATCGGAGCCATCGTCCTGATACTCGATGAACTCCTCAGAGTGCGACGTGCCCGCTGAGGACCGTCTTTCTTGACCCACCTACTCAATCTACTTGCCGCCATTGCCCTGCTGGTATGGGGCACGCAACTGGTCCGAACCGGCATCCTGCGGGTATTCGGCGCCAACCTGCGCAACGTGCTGGCCAAGAGCGTCAGCAACCGACTCAACGCGCTGATGTCCGGCCTGGGCGTCACCGCGCTGGTGCAATCGAGCACCGCCACCGCGCTGATCGTCGCCTCCTTCGTCGGACAGGGTCTGATGGCCCTTCCGTCGGCACTGACCGTCATGCTCGGCGCCGACATCGGCACCAGCCTGATGGCCGTCGTGTTCTCGCGCGACCTGTCATGGTTATCGCCACTGTTCATCCTTGTCGGCGTGGTGCTGTTCATCTCGCGCCAGTCGACCACGGTCGGTCGGGTCGGCCGGGTGCTGATCGGCCTGGGCCTGATGCTGCTGGCGCTGAGCCTGGTGTCGCAGTCGGCCACCGTCCTGACCAAGGCCCCGGCCGTCCAGGCACTGCTGGCCACATTGACCAGCGACCTGTTGCTGGAGATCTTTGCCGGAGCCTTCCTGGCGGTGATGTGTTATTCGAGCCTGGCGATGGTGTTGCTGACAGCGACACTGGCAACCACCGGCGTGATCCCGCTCGAGGTGGCACTGGGCCTGGTGCTCGGCGCCAACCTGGGCAGCGGCCTGCTCGGGGTACTGACAACGCTGGGCACCAGCATCCAGACCCGCCAGGTGCCGTTGGGCAACCTGGTGTTCAAGATCATCGGCATCGCGATCGCCGCGCCCTTCGTCGGCTGGTGGATCCACTTCCTGCAGGATTGGATCACCGACAAGGCCACGCTGGTGGTGATGTACCACCTGTGCTTCAACGTCGGCGTGGCGACTCTGTTCATCGGCCTGACCCAGGTGGTGGCACGCTGGGTGAAGACCTTGCTGCCGGAGCCCGAGCGCAGCACCGTTGCAGGCCGCCAGCGCCATCTGGACGCCACGGCGCTGGCCACGCCCTCGCTGGCGATTTCGTGCGCGGTGCGCGAAGCCATGCACCAGGCCGACATCGTGGAGACCATGCTGACCGGCGTGATGCAGGTGATCCGCAACAACGACAGCAAGTTGTCGCTGGAGTTGCGCAAGATGGACGACACGGTCGACGAGTTGTATTCCGACATCAAGTACTACCTGACCAAGATCTCGCGCGAGGCGCTGAGCGACAGCGAAGGCCGGCGCTGGACCGACATCATCAGCTTCACCATCAACATGGAGCAGATCGGCGACATCGTCGAGCGGGTGCTGCTC
Organism: Burkholderiaceae bacterium; assembly: GCA_041622095.1. GTDB lineage: Bacteria > Pseudomonadota > Gammaproteobacteria > Burkholderiales > Burkholderiaceae_C > CAISIP01. Next base: position 1,610 of record JBFJZP010000600.1, read on the forward strand.
GACATCGAAGACAAGAAGATCAACAAGGGCCGTGAGTTCTCGGAGGCCGGCGTCGCCGAGATCACCGACCTGCACAAACGCCTGGTCGAGAACCTGCGCCTCGGGATGAGCGTGTTCCTGCACGGCAACGTACGCGACGCGCAGAAACTGCTGGAAGAAAAAACCCGTTTCCGCGACCTGGAACTGCGCTACGCGTCGACCCACCTCGGACGCCTGGCGGACAACACGCTGCAAAGCGTGGAGACCAGTTCGCTGCACCTGGACCTGATCAGCGACCTCAAGCGGATCAACTCGCACATCTGCTCGATCGCCTATCCGATCCTGGACTCGGCCGGCGCCCTGGCGCCGAACCGGCTCAAGCAGTCTGTCCTCGACGCCGAGAGCTGAACCCGGCCCGCCGGGCCGGATTGCGCGTTACCGGCGCCGAATCACAAGGTCAGGATCGAGCAGCCGGTGGTCTTGCGCGCCTCCAGGTCCCGATGCGCCTGCTGGATCTCGCTCAGCGGATAACGCTGGTCGATCCGGATCTTCACCTGCCCGCCGACCACCGCAGCGAACAGGTCGTCGGCCATCTCCTGGGTGGTCTCGCGCGTTGCGATATGCGTGAACAAGGTCTGGCGCGTCAGGTACAGCGAACCCTTGGCCGCCAGGACACCGGGGGCGATCGGCGGCACCGGGCCCGACGCATTGCCGAAACACGCCAGCAGGCCGAACGGCGACAGGCAGTCGAGTGACTTCTCCCAGGTGTCCTTGCCGACCGAGTCGTACACCGCCTTGACCCCCTTGCCACCGGTGATCTCCTTGACGCGGGCCAGGAAATCCTCGGTCGTGTAGTTGATCACATGCGCCGCGCCGTGC
>JBFJZP010000601.1:0-2462 GCA_041622095.1 Burkholderiaceae bacterium
CGCGTACTTGTAGGTCACCAGCCGCTCGGACAAGCCGTACGCGCGCGCGGTGCGGATGTAGTTCTCGCCCATCACCTCGAGCATCGAGGTACGCACCAGCCGCGCGATGAAGCCGACCCAGCCCAGCGCCAGCGCCACCGATGGCAACACCATGCGCCGGACCTCGTCCATCAGGTCGCCGGAGCGGCTGGTGCCCAGCACCGGCAACCAGTCGAGCCAGATCGAGAACACCAGCAGCAGGAAAATCGCGAGAACGAAGCCGGGCACCGCGATGAAGGCCACCGACAGGAAGGCCAGCAGGTTGTCGGCCAGGCTGCCGCGGTGGGTTGCCGCAAAGATGCCCAGTGGTATGCCGATCAGCACCGCCAGCACGATGGCGGAGATCGTCAACACGATGGTGTACGGAATCGCCTCGGCGATCAGGCTGGCGACCGGCTTGCCGGACACCACGTCGACGCCGAGGTTGCCGGTCGCCAGGTTGCTGAAGAAGCGCCACAGGCGGATATGGACCGGCTGGTCCAGTCCCATCTCGCGGATGAACTGCTTCGACAACTCCGGCGACGCCTGCGGCCCGAGCAGGGTCGCTGCCGGATCGCCCGGCACGATGGACGACAAGGTGAACAGCAGCAACATGGCGCCGAAGATGATCAGCACCGTCGTCACCAGGCGACTGCCCAGGTAACGCCAGGTCTCCTGCGCGCGCGAGCCCGGCTGCCCCATCAGACCGACACCTCCGTCACCGTGCGCCCGCCACCACGGCTCAGGCGGTGAATTCGGCGTATTGCCAGTCGATCCAGCCCGGGATCGAGGCCGGCTTGATCCAGCTGCGGTGCACCACCGCGTTGGCCTCGTTGGTCAGCCAGACGAAGGCACTGCTCTTGTCCATCAGTTGCTGGGCTTCGATCACCAGCTGGCGGCGCTTGGCCGCATCCATCTCGGAGGCGGCCTTGTTGTACAAGGCCTCGAACTCCGGGCTGTTCCAGCGCGACCAGTTCCAGTCGCCGATCTGCGACGGCAGGAACCATTGCAGCACGAAGTTCGGATCGTGTTTGCCGGAGAAACGCGACATGTACAACTCCAGGTTCTTGCCAGTGTCGCCCTTGCCCGCATTCCAGTAGGTGCCCCCTTCCTGCGCGTCGACCTGGATCGTGACGCCGATCTCGGCCAGCAGCGCCTGCGCCACCAGCGCCATGTTCTGGTATTGCTGCTGGTTGAGCACCGTCAGGCGCAGCTTGAGATTGCTCACGCCGGCGGCGGCCAGCAGTTTCTTGGCCTCGGCCACATTGCGCTTGTAGACCGGCGCCTCTTTCCAGGCACCCATGATCAGTGGCGGGATCGTGGTGTTGAGCCGCGGCACCTTGCCGTTGTAGCCGGCCAGCAGCATCTGGTCCACGTCCAGGCCCAGGCGGATCGCCTGGCGCACGCGCAAGTCGGCCAACGGGCCTTTCTCGACGTTCATGCCCATCCAGACATAGGCCATGCTCGGCTGGTCGGACACCGTGAGGCCGGCCACGCCGCGCAGCGGGTCGGCGGCGGTCGGCGACAACACCGCGACATCGATCTCGCCGGCGCGCACCGCCAGGTCGGTCGTCTTGGCGTCGGTGATCACGTTCACGCTGATCTCCTCGAAATGGCGCTTGCGGCCGGCATACGCGGCATGGCGCTTGAGCACCACACCCTTTTGCCGGTCGTACGAGGCCACGACATAAGGGCCGGATCCGACCGGCTTGGTGCCGAAATCGTTGCCCAGCGTCTCGACCGCCTTCTTCGACACGATGCAGCCCGAGCCGTCGGCAATGACCACGTCGAAGATATTGGCACGCGGGTTGGCCAGCGTGATCCGGCCTTCGTACTTGCTCTTGACCTCGACGCCGACCAGGCCCAGCCAGTCCTTCTTGTACGACGACTCCTTGGCGCCCGCCTTGGGCGGCAGGCCGATGCGTTCGAACGAGAACTTCACGTCTTCTGCCGTCATCTCGCCATAACCGTCGGAGAACATCTGGCCCGGCTTGAGCTTGAAGTCGATCACCGTCGGCGAGACCTGCTTGACCTCGGCTGCCGCGTCAGGCTCGAGCTCGGTGGAATTGGGTTTCTGCGTCACCAGGCGCTGGTAGATCGCACGCATCACGTTGCCCTCGGCCGGGCCGCGGCGATAAGCCGGATCGAGCGAGTCGAACTCGCGATCGATGCGCACCGAGATCGCCGGGCGCGGCCCGCCGCCGGACTGGGCCAGCAGGTCGAAGGGCATGAGAACCGTGCCGGCGCCGACCGCGCCGACACCTGCAAACACAAAACTGCGCCGGGAAAATTGTTTGGCCATCACATCCGTCCTTGCTGTGGTCTGGGTAGTGCACGTCGGCACCGGGCTGTCGAGTATGCCCTTTTTTGCCGACATCGCGGACAGGTCACTCGGTGATGACCGGCCAGCGACAACGGCTTTGGGCCCTCGCAAGATCCATACC
>JBFJZP010000602.1:0-2461 GCA_041622095.1 Burkholderiaceae bacterium
CGATGGCGGCGAGTTTGTCGGCCATGGCCGACCCTGCCATCGTGTACGACATGGGCGGCAAGTTCGACAAGTCTTTCAACGAGGCGGCCTACAACGGCATGGAGCGCTGGAAGAAGGAAACCGGCAAGAACTACCTGGAGTTCGAGGTGACGAATGAGGCGCAGCGCGAGCAGGCGATCCGCCGCATGGCCGAAAAAGGCGCCAGCCCGATCATCGCGATGAGTTTCAGCCAGGCCTCGGCGATCGAGAAGGTCGCCAAGGAGTTTCCCAAGCTCAAGTTCGCGATCATCGACATGGTTGTCGACCTGCCCAATGTGCAGTCCGTGGTGTTCAAGGAACAGGAAGGCAGTTTCCTGGTCGGCATGATGGCCGCGATGGCGAGCAAGACCGGCAAGGTGGGTTTTGTCGGTGGCATGGACATCCCGTTGATCCGCAAGTTCCAGTGCGGCTACGAGCAGGGTGCCAAATACGCCAACCCGAAGGCCGAGGTATTCGGCAACATGACCGGTACCACCGGCGCCGCCTGGAACGATCCGGCCCGTGGTGGCGAGCTGGCCAAGGCCCAGTTCGCCAAGGGCGCCGACGTGGTCTTCGCTGCCGCAGGCGGCACCGGCATGGGTGTCTACCAGGCAGCCAAGGACGGTGGCAAGCTGGCGATCGGCGTGGACAGCAACCAGAACCACCTTCAGCCTGGCACCATGTTGACCTCGATGCTCAAGCGCGTCGACGTGGCGGTGTACAACGTGTCCAAGGCCCACAAGCCGGGTATGTCGGTGCTGGGCCTGAAGGAAGACGGCGTCGGTTACGCGGTGGACAAGCACAACGAGAAGCTGGTGTCCGCCGACATGAAGAAGAAGGTCGAAGCCGCCAAGGCCGACATCATCAGCGGCAAGATCAAGGTCGCGGATTACATGGCCGACAACGCCTGCAAATATTGAAATAGCGCATCTTCCTGCTGCGCGCGGGCCAATCTGGTGCCTGCGGTGCGCACCGGACGGGTGTTCGGCTCCGCTCCTCGGCACCACCTTGACCCGCTCGTTACGGAATCTGCACTATTTCAAGTTCCATCTCATTCAACCTTGACATAGGACGACCGCATTGTCCGACGCTCTCGCGGTCGAGATGCTGGGTATCTGCAAACGCTTCGGCCCGGTGCAGGCCAACGCGGATGTGGACCTGCGGGTGGTCGCCGGTACGGTGCATGGCATCGTCGGCGAGAACGGCGCGGGCAAGAGCACGCTGATGTCGGTGCTGTACGGGTTCTATACCTGCGACAGTGGCTCGATCAAGGTGTTCGGACAAGACGTGGCGATCCGCAACGCGCATGAGGCGATCGCGCTGGGCATCGGCATGGTGCACCAGCACTTCATGCTGGTCGAGAGCCTGAGCGCGCTGGAAAACGTGATGCTGGGCGCCGAGCCGCATGTGTTGCTGCACAAGGCCGAGTCGGTGGTGCGCAGCCGCCTGACCGCGTTGATGCAATCCACCGGGCTGAAGGTTGCGCTCGACGCGCTGGTCGGCGACTTGTCGGTCGGTGATCGCCAGCGGCTGGAGATCCTCAAGGCCTTGTACCGCGGCGCGAAGATCCTGATCCTGGACGAACCGACGGCGGTGTTGACGCCGCAGGAGACCGAGCAGCTGTTCGGCGTGCTGGCACTGCTGCGCGAGCAGGGCACGACGATCCTGCTGATCACGCACAAGCTCAAGGAGGTCATGCGCCTGTGTGACCGTGTCACCGTGATGCGCGCCGGCCGGGTGGTCGAGGAGGTGGCGATTGCCGATGCCACCATCGAAGGCCTGGCCGAGGCGATGGTCGGGCGCAAGGTGCAGATGGGCCGGGTCGATGACAGCGAGAAGCCGCCTGGAGAGGTGATGCTGCAGGCCCGGGGCATCCATGTACGCGACGTCATGGACGTCGTGCGGCTGCACGGCCTGGATATCGACCTGCGCGCCGGCGAGATTGTCGGTGTGGCCGGGGTGTCCGGCAATGGGCAAAGCGAGTTGCTCGAGGTTTTGTCGGGCTTGCTCGCGCCATTGCAGGGGCAGATGTCGATTGCCGGCAATCCGTTCGATGCCGGCAACTGGATCGACCCGCGCACCGCGCGCGGACTGGGTGTCGCCCATGTGCCGGAGGACCGCCACGAGCGTGCGCTGGTGATGGGATTCCAGGCCTGGGAGTCTGCGGTGCTCGGCTACCAATGGCTGGCGCAATATTGCCGTGCCGGCTGGATGCAGCGCGGGCAGATGCAAAAGGCCACGACCGACATGATGGAGCGTTTCGATGTGCGCCCGCGCGATGCGCTGCTGTCGTGCGCGAGTTTCTCCGGCGGCAACCAGCAAAAGCTGGTGCTGGCGCGCGAGATCGATGTGGGACCGAAGGTGCTGCTGGTGGGCCAGCCGACACGCGGCGTCGATATCGGGGCGATCGAGTTCATCAACCAACAGCTGATCGACCTGAAAC
>JBFJZP010000603.1:0-2453 GCA_041622095.1 Burkholderiaceae bacterium
AAGCGCTTCGGCCGGCGCTGCAGACTGGTTCAACGCCCCCAGCGCAACACCATCGGGTCGAGTCGGCGCGCCTGGTCGAGCAAGCCGGCACGCACCGCCGGATGCATTTCCGGAAAAGGATGGCGGCCACCATCGCAGCCAATGATGCCCCCCTCCAGCATCAAGGCCTTGCAGGTCAGGATGCCGGCCTGGCGGTTCTCGTAGTTGATCAGCGGCAACCAGCGCTGGTAGGCTGCCATGGCCTGCTCCCGGTCGCCGGCCATGAACGGGTCGAAGATCTGGCGGATGCCGTCCGGGTAGCCGCCGCCGGTCATCGCACCGGTGGCGCCGGCATCGAGGTCGGGCATCAGCGTGATCGCCTCCTCGCCGTCCCAGGGTCCTTCGATCGCATCGCCACCGGCGGCAATCAGCTCGCGCAGTTTCGAGGCGGCCTGCGGCGTCTCGATCTTGAAGTAGGCCACGTTGGCGATTTCCCGTGCCATCGAGGCGAGCAACGGCACACTCAGCGTCGTGCCGCTGACCGGCGCATCCTGGATCATGATCGGGATGTCGATCGCATCCGACACCGCCTCGAAGAAGGCGCGGATGCCGGCCTCGCCGACCCGGATCGTGGCGCCATGGTAAGGCGGCATGATCATCACCATGCTGGCGCCCGCCTCCTGCGCGCGGCGGCTGCGCTGGGCACACACGCGGGTGCCGTAGTGGGTGGTGGTCACGATCACCGGCACGCGTCCGGCCACATGGTCCAGGATGGTCGTGGTCAAGGTGTCACGCTCTGCGTCGGACAAGGAGAACTGCTCGGAGAAGTTGGCCAGGATGCACAGGCCATTGGAGCCGGCGTCGATCATGAAATCGACGCAGCGCAGCTGACCGGGCAAGTCCAGGTCCCCGTTGGAGTCGAAAATCGTGGGAACCACCGGAAAGACGCCGCGGTAACGCGCCTGGGATTGCTGGCTCATGGTGCTGGAATTCCTTCTTGAATGGATGAGGGGTAGAACAGTAACGCAAGTCGGCGCACACAGCCATGCCCGATGCACGGCCGATCACCCGCTCGACATTGTGCCCGGCGCAAGCCGCAGTAGGCATCGATCATCGGCTTGCGCCCACTGCCTGGCGGCGCAGCATCCATGCGGGCCGGGATTTGCCATAACGCGCTTCGACAAGTTGCAGCAAGACCTGCCTGGCCTTGAGCCCATGGGCCTGCATCAGCACCGCGGCAGCCTTGCCGTCACCGTCGCCGTTCCCTTGCTGGATGTCGGGAACCCGGGCCATGGGCGCAATCAGGATCCAGGACACGATCATGGCTCCGCATGACCACACCACACTGCCAAGCCAAGCCAGGCCAGGCCGGGCCAGGCCAGGCACCGGCTGCCGCAGGCCCGACATGACGGCATCGGATGCGCGCCGGCATATCATTGCGACGCAGGGCACCACTTCGGTCCCATGCGCGACAAGGCATGTGCTGCCGACTGGCAAGGCCATGCGACACTGATCGGAGACCATGCAGACCATCGAACTGACCCGCGAAGGGGACCTTGCCACGATTGTGTTGAACCGGCCGCAGGCGCGCAACGCGCTGAGCCCGGACATGATGGACGCTTTCGACCAGGTCTTGTTCGACATCGGTCGCGATGCCGGCATTCGCGCGGTCATCCTGACCGGTGCGGGTAGCACCTTCTGTGCCGGTGGCGACGTGCAACGCATGAACAGCGCCGCAGACGAGACACCCGACGCACGCCGCGCCCGCTTGCGCCGTGCACACCGCTCGGTCAAGGCCTTGCACGCGCTGGACCGGCCGGTGATTGCCGCAGTCGACGGTGCGGCTTTCGGTGCCGGCTTCGGCCTGGCGCTGCTGTGCGACATCGTGCTGGCATCGAACCGGGCCCGATTCTGCATGGCCTTCGGACGTGTCGGGCTGGTACCCGATTACGGCACGCTATACACCTTGCCGCGGATCGTCGGCCTGCAACGGGCCAAGGAACTCATGTATTCCGCGCGTGAAATCGACCCGCTCGAGGCGCAGCGGCTCGGCATCGTGCTGGAAGTCACCGAGCCGGAGAACCTGATGCCCCGTGCTCGCGCCATTGCGCAGGCGCTGGCACAGGCCTCGCCAACCGCGTTGTCGTTGACCAAGGACGCGCTCAATGCGTCGCTGGGCAGCAGCCTGGACACCATGCTGGAACTGGAAGCGGCCGCGCAAGGTATCGCAGGCTCCGGCGCTTACGCGCGCGAATGTTTCCGCCGCTTCGCCGCCAAGGAACGCGGCCCGTTCCAATGGCCGGCGGCGCCCCGTAGCTGACAAGCGCCAACACCCGAACACAGCCGCAACGCACCAGGCGCCGACACCATGCCCGTCATCGAGACCCGCATCCAGCCGCAATCCGACGCTTTCTTGCGCAATCGCAGCCATATGGAGCAGACGCTGGCCGAAGTGCAACGGTTGACCCGGCAAA
>JBFJZP010000604.1:0-2453 GCA_041622095.1 Burkholderiaceae bacterium
CAGCGCGCCGTAAAGCCCGAAAATCGCGCCCGACGCGCCGCCGGATACCGCCTGGTTGCCCTGGATCACCAGAGACAACAGGTTGCCGAGCACGCCGCTACAGAGGTACAGGAGCAGGAAGCGCCAGCTGCCGTAGACCTGTTCCAGCAAACGGCCGACATCCCACAAGGCCCACATGTTCAGCGCCAGGTGGACCACACCGAAATGCAGGAACATCGCACTGGCCAGGCGCCACCACTGCCCGTCCTGGGTGGCCGGGCCGAAATTGGCGCCCCAGGCCAGCGGAACCGTGGTCGAGGTGTGCCAGAGGCTGGCGCCGTAGGTCAGCATCGCCGCGAATATCAGGATGTTCACCGCCAGCAGCATCAGGGTGACCGGCGCGCGGGTCGGCGCACTGTGCAGCAGGCCGGTCAGGTCCGGGGCGTGCTGGTCGTGGACCGGTGGCGGATCGAATGGTGTCGGGCGTGGCATCGAGCCTCCATTAGAGCGCATGGCGTTGGGGCTTCGGGCGGTTGGACGGGGTCGTCGGAAAGGGCACAATCACGGCATGAATACGCATGCCCATGTTCCGGCCGCGCCGTTGTCGACCCAGGACGCAACGCGTATCGACGACACCCGCATCAGCGCAGTAAGACCGCTGATCACCCCTGCCTTGCTGCAGGAGTGGTTGCCGGTGCCGGCGTCGGCGCTGGCCCTGGTCGAGCAAAGCCGGCTGGATATCTCCCGGGTGCTGCATGGGCTGGACGACAGGCTGATCGTCGTGGTCGGACCCTGCTCCATCCATGACCATGCGCAGGCGATGGAATATGGCCGCCAGCTCAGGCAACAGGCCGAGCTGCTGGCGCCGGAGCTGCTGATCGTGATGCGGGTGTATTTCGAGAAGCCACGCACCACCGTGGGCTGGAAGGGCTACATCAACGATCCGCATCTCGACGGCAGTTTCGCGATCAACGAAGGCCTGGAGATGGCGCGCCGGCTACTGCTCGACCTGCTGGCCCTGGGCCTGCCGCTGGGCACCGAGTTTCTCGATCTGCTCAGTCCGCAGTTCATCTCCGATCTGGTGAGCTGGGGCGCAATCGGCGCCCGGACCACCGAAAGCCAGAGCCATCGCCAGCTGGCCTCCGGGCTGAGTTGCCCGGTTGGATTCAAGAACGGCACCGACGGGGGTGTCAAGGTGGCCAGCGATGCAATCCAGGCGGCGTCCGCCCGGCATGCGTTCATGGGCATGACCAAGATGGGGCTGGCTGCGGTGTTCGAGACCCGGGGCAATGCCGATTGCCATGTCATTCTGCGCGGCGGCAAGACGCCCAACTACAGCGCCGCCGATATCGCCGCCGCCTGTGCCCTGCTCAAGGCGGCCGGACTGCGCGAGCAGGTCATGGTCGATGTGTCGCATGCCAACAGCAGCAAGCAGCATCAGCGCCAGATCCTGGTGGCACAGGATGTCGCCCAGCAGGTGGCCGCAGGCGACCGGAAGATCGTTGGCCTGATGGTCGAGAGCCACCTGCAGGAAGGGCGCCAGGACATCGTGCCCGGCAAAGCGCTGCTGCCAGGTGTGTCGGTGACCGACGCCTGCATCAGCATGGCGCAGACCATACCGTTGTTGCAGGGCCTGGCGCAGGCGGTGCGCACGCGCAGGGCGGGAGCCGCGGCCCAGCCCTGAAGTCAGCGCATACTGACAGCCAGGCCAGAGCCGGCAGGTGGGTGTCGACATGCCGCGGTATTGCGTGCGCGCATTGATTGCACCGGATCGGCCCAGTTAACATGGCGCAGAGATCAACACGGATTGCGCGCAAATGATTCTGAAGGAGTTGGACCCGTTTCTGGGTGGCAGCCAGGACGAGATCGCCCAGCGTATCGCGCAGGACCGGATGGCGTATCACTTGCGCCGGTATTTCGGCAAGAGCGAAGAGGTCGACATCCTGAACTATCTGCGGGTCAGTTCGGGTTCCGTGATCACGATGATCGACCACCTGGTGCTGCATGCTTTCGGCCTGATCGTGATCGAGCGGGAGAGCCTGGTCGAGTCGATACAGATCAAGGACGATGGCCAGTGGTTGCGCGTGCGCCAGGACGGCCCGGAGGAGATGCGTTCACCGATCACCCGGGCCTATCTGCGTGCCTTGTCACTGAAGGCCTTTCTGGACAAAATGGTCAGGCAAAAGGGTTTTTTCGACAGGATCGAGCTCGACATCATCGTGGCGGTTCCCGATACCGGTCGTATCCAGTGGCCGACCATGGGTGTGTTGCCCGAGATCTGCAATACCGACCAGGTTCACGAGCGCGTCAACCAGCGCATCGTGCAATGCCGGCGGACGGCAACGGCTCCTGGCATGTTGACCGGGTCCGAGCGTCGTCGTCTGGGTGATTTTCTGCGTTCTTTGCATCAGCCGCTGGTTCGGGCGGCACCGCGATAAATATTTGATTTCGGCCGGCAGCCGCAGGGTTGCCGG
>JBFJZP010000605.1:0-2449 GCA_041622095.1 Burkholderiaceae bacterium
CATCAGGCCTTTTTGCGATGCGCCGAGTGCGACGTTCACGCCCAGCGCATCCATCGCAAACGGCGCCGCCCCCAGCGACGCCACCACGTCGACGACGAGCAGCGCCGGATGGCCGGCCCGGTCGATCGCCCGACGCAATGCGGCCATGTCGCTGCTGACGCCGCTGGCGGTGTCGGTATGGACCGCAAAAACCGCGACGATCGCATGGTCCGTGTCCTCGCGCAAGACCTGCTCGACGACCGCCGGATCGATCGGCTGTCCTTCGATCCATGGCGTGCGCACCGCCTCCACACCCATGGCGGTGCACTGCAGAGCCCAGGAGTCGGAGAAATGCCCGGTTCCCGGCACCAGTACCCGCTGCCCCGGAGATACCAAGTTGGCGATGACTGCCTCCCAGGCGCCGTGGCCGTTGCAGGCATACATGAACACATCGGCGGCCTCGGTATGCAGCAGCCGGCGCAGGCCGTCCTCGCACGAGGCAATCACCTGGTCGAGCCGCGGATCGGCCATATCCATCGGCTGCCGGCTTATCGCGTGCATTACCTCCGCTGGCACATGGCTGGGACCTGGCGAATGCAGGAAGCGATGACCGGGAATACGCGCAAAAGGATTCATATCGAAGCACCAGACGACAGGATGACGGATATTAATCGAGCCCCTGTACGGGTGCGAGAATCGACCGGCAAACCCCAGGAATTCCCACGCCATGACTGACTCACCCGTGCACGACATCATCGTGATCGGCGCCGGTATTGCCGGCGCCTCCGTTGCCGCACGCCTCGCGCCGCGGCGCAGCGTGCTGCTGCTCGAACGCGAGGCGCAACCGGGCTACCATTCGACCGGCCGATCGGCTGCGATGTTCATGGAGAGTTACGGCCCGCCCGCGGTGCGGGCGTTGACCCGGGCCAGCCGCGCCTTCTTCCTGCACCCACCGACTGGCTTCAGCGAGACGCCGTTGCTGGGACCACGCGGTGCCATGTACCTGGCGCAGACCGGGCAGGAGGACATGCTTCGCGCACTGCAAGAGGAACTGGCCGCCGGCTGCCCGCAATTGCAGCGGCTCGATCAGGCGCAAACCCTGGCGATGCTGCCATGCCTGCGACCCGAGCGGGTCCATGCCAGCCTGTTCGACCCACTGTCGATGGACATCGACGTCCATGCGCTGCACCAGGGATTCCTGCGCAGCCTGCGTCAGTGCGGCGGCGAGCTGCGCAATCGTTCCGAGGTCACCGCTGCCCGCTACCAGGACGGCCACTGGCATGTGCAACTCGGCGACGGCACCACGCTGCGTGCACCGGTGGTCGTGAATGCGGCGGGTGCCTGGGCCGATCGACTCGGCGCCCTGTTCGGCGCCCGCTCGATCGGGCTGGTGCCGCACCGGCGCAGCGCCTTCACGTTCCGGCCACCGGAAGGCATGCCGATTGCCGACTGGCCGGTGGTCAGCGACCTGGTCGAAAGCTGGTATTTCAAGCCGGATGCGGGCGTATTGCTGGGTTCGCCCGCCAACGCCGATCCGACCGAACCCCATGACGTGATGCCGGAAGAACTGGACATCGCCACCGCCATCCACCATATCGAGGGCGCGACGCAACTGCAGATCCGCCGGCCGATCCGGACCTGGGCCGGCCTGCGCTCCTTTGTCCCGGATGGCGAGCTGGTGATCGGCTGGGACCGCCAGCAGACCGGCTTTTTCTGGCTCGCAGCCCAGGGTGGCTACGGCATCCAGAGCGCCCCCGGGGCATCGGAGCTGGCCGCGTCGCTGGTGCTGCAGCAGGCGTTGCCGGAGGCGCTGCGTGCCCAGGACCTGGATCCGGCGGCGGTTTCGCCGTTGCGACTGGCCTGACAAAAAAGGCGCGGCCAGCGCGCCACAGGATGATGGCGCCTGGCAGAAAAATCTGGGACGATTGAAAGGTCTCGCGGCTCGGAGCGACTGATGGTCAGAGCCCGATGCCGCGGGAGCCGACACCATGCAGAACCACACCCTACGCCAGAGCGCACGCCGGTTCGCCAGCCTGAGCGGGCCAGCCTACCGCTTGCGTCTCGCCGATTCGGCCGATGACCTGCGCGCCGCGCAAGCCCTGCGCTTCCTGGTCTTCAACGTCGAACTGCACGAAGGGCTGGCGCAGTCCTACACCAGTTGCCTGGACAGCGATGAATTCGACCCGGTCTGCGACCACCTGCTGGTCGAGGACGAACACAGCGGCGCCATCGTCGGCACCTACCGGCTGCAGACCGGCGCACAAGCCGCAGCGCATCACGGTTATTACAGCGAACGCGAGTTCGATTTCACCCCCTTCGAAGCCCGGCGCGGCGAGATGCTGGAACTCGGCCGGGCCTGCATCCACCATAAGCACCGCTCCTATGCGGTGCTCAGCCTGTTGTGGCGCGGCATTGCCGACTATGCGCGGCAACACGACAGCCGTTACCTGATCGGCTGCAGTTCGCTGAC
>JBFJZP010000606.1:0-2445 GCA_041622095.1 Burkholderiaceae bacterium
CATCGCGACCACCGCCACCCAGACCTGCGTCAGCAGGAAAAAGCGCTTGCGGTCCAGGATGTCGGCCAGCGCACCGCTGGGCAGTCCGAGCAGGAAGACCGGCAGTGTCGAGGCGGTCTGCACCAGCGCCACCAGCATCGGCGAGGTGGTCAGCGAGGTCATCAACCAGGCCGCCGCCACGTCGTTCATCCACATCGAGATGTTGGCCGCCAGCCAGGTGAACCACAACATCCGGAACACCGGGTTGCTCAATGGCGCCAGGGCTGAGGGGGGAGGCGGTTCTGCCGTGGGTGGGGCGGCGGAGGAGTCGTTCGGCATCGGGGTTCGCAGCGAGGAGGCACGGCATCGCTGCCGCCGGCGATTGTCGCCGGCAATCGACGCGCGTATCCGAGGCCCGGTTACGAACCGGTTTCGACCTGTGGCGGCTGCGATCGACCCGACGCGTCGATCGACTTCATGCGCAGGTGCAGGCGCAGGCGGCTGGCGGGCCTTACCAGCCCCAGAGCAGCTTCTTCGAGATCCAGCCGTTGACGCCGCTGGCGCTTTGCACCTTGACCCAGCCGGCCTTGGCGCCGCGCGTGCGCAGCAGGTCATAGCGCTCCGACTTGCCGACCACACGATGACGGGTGCTCGGGCCGCTGCGGATGTTGGCCACCCGTGCCTTGACGATGTGGTACTGCGTACGTCCAGTCAGACGGAGGGCGACCCAGCCCTTGTCGTTCTCGAAGTCGCGTACCTGCAGCCAGTCGCCCTTGCGCTGCAATACTTCCAGCGGATAACCGCGCTCGAGCTCCCAAAGGATCTGCGAACTGGTGCTGGGCGCCGAACGCATGTTGACGACATTGCCCTTGATGCTGACCATCTGTCGGGCAAGAGCCGGCGTCTGGACCAGAACCAGGCAGGCCAAGGCCAGAACGAAGAACAAGCGTGTTGCTGCGTGTTTAAAAACCATCTAGTGCAATCTCCTCTGTGGCTTCGACTGTAGTGGCAGTTGATCCCCGGTGCGACCGTGCATGGCGCAAACTGGCTGGAAATGTAACGTGTTGCTACTCTTCTTGCATGATCTCACTACCCTGTGCCGTCGAAATGGCGTAAGCCCAGTCCGAATCGCCATCGCGCGAAAAATGCCGAAGCCGGCGAGACCGGGGGATGCAACAATCTGTGCACAAGAGTTGAAACGGGAGATGCGAACCATGGCAGACATCGCGATCGGCTTGCACGGCGGCTGCGGCGCGCTGGCGCACGACCTGCAAAGCGCGGCCGACTGGGCCGAAAGCCGCCAGCACATGGCGCAGGCATTACGCGCCGGCTGGTCTGTGCTGCGCAAGGGGGGTTCGGCACTCGACGCGGTGCAGGCCACCGTCGTCGTGATGGAAGACAGCGTGCATTTCAACGCCGGCCATGGCGCAGCCTTGACCGAAGGGGCGGAACACGAACTCGACGCCTCGATCATGGACGGCGCGACGCTGGCCGCCGGCGCAGTCTGCACCGTGCGCCGTACCCGCAACCCGGTCAAGGCGGCGCGTGCCGTGCTCGAATCCGGCCGTGCGGTGCTGCTGTGCGGCGCGGCGGCAGACCGGTTCGCCGAGTTGCAGGGCCTGGACATGGTGCCCAACACATGGTTCACGACGCAGCGGCGCATCGACGCCTTGCGCTCCTTGCAGCAGAAGGAGGCGACGGGTTCCTTCATCCCGGCATCCGAAGCAGAAAAACACGGCACCGTGGGCGCGGTGGCGCGCGATGCCAACGGACATCTCGCGGCAGCCACGTCCACCGGCGGCTTCAACAACAAGCCCGAAGGCCGGGTCGGCGACAGCCCGATCATCGGCGCCGGCACCTACGCCCGCGACGGCGTGTGCGCGGTATCGTGTACCGGCCAGGGCGAGATCTTCATCCGCCGCGTGGCGGCCTACGACATCGCGGCGCGCATCCAATACGCCGGCGAGAAGCTCGAAGCTGCTGCGCGCACCATGGTGTTCGAGACACTTGCCAGCCACAAGATCGGCGCCGGCCTGGTGGCGCTGGGTGCCGAAGGCAACCCGGTCGCGCCGTACAACACGCTGGGCATGTACCGCGGCTGGGTCACCACCGACGGGCAACTCGTCGTGGCCACGCACAAGGAACTGCATCCGATGGGGCCGGCCTGACACATGGAAGCGGCACAGACCGAACCCATCCTGATCTGGGGCGCCGGCGCCATCGGCGGCATCCTGGGGGCGTATTGGGCGCGCGCCGGTATTCCGGTGCTGATGGTCGACATCGTCGAGGAGCATGTGCGTGCCTGCAGCACCGGCGGGCTGAACATCAGCGGGCCGGTCGAGGCGTTCCGCCAGGTCGTGCCGAGCGTGACGCCGGCCGAGGTGAAGGGCCGTTTCTCGATTGTCGTGCTGGCCGTCAAGGCCCAGGCCACCGACGCGGCCATGGCGATGCTGGCGCCGCACCTGG
>JBFJZP010000607.1:0-2442 GCA_041622095.1 Burkholderiaceae bacterium
CCGTTTCCATGTCGATCACGCAAACGCCGCATTCCCCGCAGGCCGGGCGACACGATGCCCGCCTGAGGATGCCGATGCGCCGATCCGCCCCCTTGCTGAGCGCGCTGCTGTTGCTGAACCTGTGTTTCGTGACACCGGCCCAGGCCCAGGCCCCGAAACCGCGGCCGAACATCGTCGTGCTGGTTGCCGACGACTGGGGCTTCACCGACGTCGGTGCATTCGGCAGCGAAATCGAGACGCCGCATATCGACGCACTGGCGCGCCGGGGCGTGCGTTTTTCCAACTTCCATGTCGCCGCCTCCTGTTCGCCGACACGGGCAATGCTGCTTACCGGCGTCGACAACCACCGCAACGGCGTCGGCAACCTGCGCGAGGCGATGCCGCGTGGCCATATCCGGCAACCGGGTTACCAGGGCTCGCTGACGCCCGACGTGGTGACGGTCGCCAGCCTGTTGCAGGACGCCGGCTACCGGACCTACGCCAGCGGCAAATGGAACATCGGCTCCGAACCCTACAAAAGACCGGACCGGCGCGGCTTCGACCGCTCGATCGTGCAAGGCGACACCGGCTCCGACAACTGGGATCCGCAGCAGCGCTACCTGCCGACCGGCGCCCGGGTCGACTGGTTCGAGGACGGCCAACGCGCCCGCATGCCGGCCGAGTTCTACTCATCCGCGTATTTTGTCGACCGGGCCATCGACGACATCGACTCCGGCAAGTCCAGCGGCAAGCCGTTCTTCGCCTATGTCGCGTTCCAGGCCAACCATGTGCCGATACAGGCGCCTGAGTCCTTCATCGCCAAATAGCGCGGCCGCTACGACGCCGGCTGGGACACGCTGCGCCAGCAGCGGCGCGACCGGGCCGCAAGCCTCGGGCTGGTGCCGCAGGATGCCGCTTTCACCACCATGCGCACCAGCGCCCGCTGGGCCGCGCTCGGCGAACCGGAGCGCCGCCACCAGGCGCGCCAGATGGAGGTCTACGCCGCCATGGCCGACGCGATGGACCACCATGTCGGGCGCCTGGTCGCGCACCTGAAGGCGTCCGGCGAATACGAACGCACCGTGTTCGTGTTCCTGTCCGACAACGGACCGGAAGGATCGGACTATGCCCAGGCGCAGATCTGGCTCGCCACCCAGTACACGCAACGCACCGAGTCGGCGACGGGCAATGGCGCCTGTACGACATCCGCAAGGACCCGGGTGAAACCCGTGACCTGCGCGATGCCATGCCGCAGGCCTGGCAAGAGATGCAGACCGACTACGTCGCGTACGCGCGTGCGCACGGCGTGTTGCCGATGCCGGACGGTTACGACCCGGCGTGGCAGGTGCTGATCAACAGCATCTACAACTACTGGATTCCGACCTACCGCACACCGGTGCTGGCCGCGCTGGCACTGCTGATCGGCTGGCGGTGGCGGCGATAACGCCGATAAGCGGCGCAACCATGTCCCCCATGCTGCCCGTCGTCACCGACATCCTGCGCACGCCGGAGCATTGCTTCGCGGCACTACCGGACTTCCCGTACCGGCCGCAGCATGTCGAGGTCGGCGGCCTGCGCATCGCCTTCATCGACGAGGGTCCGCGTGATGCGCCGGTGGTGCTGCTGATGCATGGTGAACCCACCTGGTCGTATCTTTACCGGTGGATGATTCCGCCCCTGCTGGCGGCCGGCCTGCGCGTCGTCGCACCCGACCTGGTCGGCTTCGGCCGCTCCGACAAACCGGCCCGCCACAAGGACCACGGCTATGGCAACCAGGTGGCCTGGATGAATGCCTGGCTGCAGGTGGTCGACCTGGACCGGATCACCTTGTTCTGCCAGGACTGGGGATCGCTGATCGGCCTGCGCATGGTGGCAGACGTACCTGCGCGTTTCGAGCGTATCGTGCTGGCCAATGGCGGCCTGCCCACCGACACCGGTGCCACGCCGCGCGGTCCGCCTGTGGCGTGCATTCGCCCGCTGGAGCCCCTGGTTTCCGATCGGCCGCATCGTGGATTTCGGCAGCGTGCGCAGGCTGCGCGCGGACGAGATCGCGGCCTACGACGCACCGTTCCCCACGCGGCGCCATGCCATCGCCGCCCGGCTGATGCCGGGTTTCGTGCCGACCACCACACCGGACGATCCGCAGTCGCGCAACAACATCCACGCCTGGGAGTTCTTCGCACAGTGGGAGAAACCATTCCTGACCTAGTTCAGCAACCGCGACCCGGTCACCCGTGGCGGGCACCGGGTCTGGCAATCGCGGGTGCCGGGGGCGCAGGGCCAGCCCCATGCGATCACCCGCGTCGCCGGGCATTTCCTGCAGGAGGACAAGGGCCCGGAACTGGCGGGGGCCATCCTGGCGTTCATGCGGGCCAGGCCGACCAAGTCCGTTACGATGGCGCCATGACCAAGTCCAACAGCAAGAAGTCCGGCAAGTCCGGCAAGGTCGACAAGCTGGGCAAG
>JBFJZP010000608.1:0-2442 GCA_041622095.1 Burkholderiaceae bacterium
ACGGCGCTGGTGGCGCTGGCCTTGTTGCCCTGGGGCCTGGGTCTGGTGCTGGTGGGGCCGTGGTTGGGCCATGCCAGCTGGCATGCGTACCGTGGCTCGGTGCAGTGGCAGGCCGATCCGCAGCAGCCGGCCGTGGTCTGAGCGCCATCCTGCGCCGGCTTTTGATCTGCGCCGCGTGAACTGTTAAAGTGGGCCTTATCAATCGGAAGGATCAACTTGGCAACACCCAATTACGGATACGAAAAGCGGCAGAAGGAACTTGCGAAAAAGCGCAAGAAGGAAGACAAACTCAAGGAGAAGGCCCAACGCAAGCAGGGCGGGGGCATGGACAACGGCCACCCACCCCAGGGCGATGGCGGCCCGTCCTCCGAACCCGGCAGCGTCGGCAGCCGCTGACCCGTCCGCAGCCTCCGGCAGAACCTGCCGGACGGTTTATTGCACCAGCGTCGCAGCCAGCGTATCCATGGCGGCGGCGCTGCGGTCTTTTGGCGCGAGTACGCGCGCGGCGTCATAACGTTTGAAGTTGCGCTGCATCGATTGCAGGTAGACCGGGTCGTAGTGACGGGTCAGCAACTCCTGTACCACCGACGCGATGTCACCGCATTGCACCGCGGATTTCCAGTCCTGCACCACCTGCTTGCCCCGTATTTCAGTCAGCGCATCGAGCCGGTCGCAGAACGCCTCGGTGTGGCGGACGAAATAGTCGTAGTCCTCCATCAGCAGCGCCACCCGCTCGGCGTCCGGCAGTTCCAGGTTCAGGCATTCCCCGCGATCGCGCATCGCGTCCATCAGCGCCACCGGCACCGCAACGTTGCCGACCTTGCGGCTTTCGCTTTCGACGAACACCGGTCGGGCCGGATCGAAGCGGCGCAGGCGGTCCCAGACGCAGGTGTCGAAGGCCTTTTGCGAAGGTTGGGCCAGTCCGGGAATCGCCCCGAGCACCGAACTGCGATGATGGGCCAGGTCCTCGAGGTCGAGCACCTGCGCGCCGGCGCGGCCCAGGGCATGGAGCAGGCGGGTCTTGCCCGATCCGGTGGTGCCGCAGACCACACGGTAGTCGAACAGGCCGGCCAGGCGCCCGGTGTCAGCGACCAGAGCGGCGCGAAACGCCTTGTACCCGCCTTCGATGATGCTGACACGAAAACCGATCTGGCCGAGCACCATCGACAAGGATCCGCTGCGTTGTCCGCCGCGCCAGCAATACACCAGCGGCTGCCAGCTGCGCGGCTTGTCCATCACCGCGCGTTCGATATGCGCCGCGATGTTGCGCGCGGCAATCGCCGCGCCCAGTTTGCGCGCCTCGAACGGATTGACCTGCTGGTAGCGCCAGCCCACGTCGTGGCGTTGCTGGTTGTCCAGTGTCGGCCAGTTGACAGCGCCGGGCAGATGGTCGAGTGCGAACTCGTCCTCGCTGCGGGCATCGATGATGGTGTCGAAGTCGTCGAGCCGCTGCAATGCGTCGACCGCGTTTAGCGCCGTCAGGCTCACGGCAGCAGCTTTCGCAATGCAGGCCAGACATTGGCCAGCATGATCGGCTGGGCTTGCGCAGTCGGATGGATCCGGTCGCTCTGGAACAGCCGGGTCGGATCCTCGCCGTCGGCCACCCCCTTGAGCAGGAACGGCACCAGGCCGGCCTGGTTGGCGCGTGCAACCTTTGCAAACAGACCGGCGAACTGCTCCGCGTATGTGGCGCCATAGTTCGGTGGCACCTGCATGCCGACCAGCACTACCTTGGCACCGGCCTGCTGGGCGGCCTTGGTCATCTGGTCGAGGTTGTCTTCGGTGGCCTGCAGCGGCAGGCCGCGCAAGGCATCGTTGCCCCCGAGTTCGATGATGACATGGCTGGGCTTGTGCTGCGCCAGCAACCCGGCCAGCCGCGCCCGGCCGCCGGAGGTGGTGTCGCCGCTGATGCTGGCATTGATGACGCGGGCTGAAATCGACTCCTGGCGCAGCTTTTTCTCCAGCAGGGCCACCCAGCCGGTGCCGCGGCGCAGCCCGTATTCCGCGCTCAGCGAGTCGCCGACGATGAGAATCGTCGGGGCGCCCTGGCCTTTGGCCTTACCATGCGAGGGCGCTGCTGCCGCACTCTGGGCTGCTGCCTGCGTGCCGCAAAACCCCAGAAAGGCGACGCCGCCGACGCGCGCGATAAAGTCTCTTCGAATCAAAACCATCCACCTTTCATGCCAAGCTCTCCTGTCGACAGCATCATCGCGGTGCAACATGTGTACAAGTCCGTGACCGATTCCACCGGAACACTCGACATTTTGCGCGATATCGATTTCTCCCTGGCGCCCAGGGAGACCGCGGCGATCGTCGGGGCATCCGGCTCCGGCAAGAGCACCTTGTTGTCGATCATCGCCGGCCTGGATACGCCGACCCGCGGCACCGTGGTGCTCGCCGGGCAGGATCTGTTTGCCATGGACGAGGATGCGCGGGCGGCGG
>JBFJZP010000609.1:0-2438 GCA_041622095.1 Burkholderiaceae bacterium
CTTGCGCACCCGGCGGCCGAAATACAGCGAAGGCAGCACGATCAGGATCAAGATGCCGAGCACCTGCGACATCACCACCGGGTTGGTGATGATCAGCATCACCATCGCGCCGATTGCCATCACCGTGTTGCGCAAGCCCATGCTCAGGCTCGAGCCGACCACCGTCTGCACCAGCGTGGTGTCGGTGGTCAGCCGCGACAACACCTCACCCGACTGCGTGACCTCGAAAAACTCCGGGCTTTGCGTCACCACGTGTGAATACACGGCATTGCGCAGGTCGGCGGTGATGCGCTCGCCGAGCCAGCTGACCATGTAGAAGCGGGCAGCCGAAAACATGCCCAGCGCCGCGCCGACGGCAAACAAGGCCAGGAAATGCTCGCGCATCGCCATCACCCGCTCGCCCGGGTCGGTGGAGATGAAACCCTCGTCGATCAGCGACTTCAGCGCCACCGGAAAAACCAGGGTGCTGACTGCCGCCATCACCAGGAAAAAGACTGCCAGCGCGATGCGGCCGCGGTAAGGGCGCAGGAACGGCAGCAGCCCGCTCAAGGAGCGGGCGCTTTTCGCCGGAGCACGCAGGGTCTTGCCGGCGGCATCGGACCCGGCCTTGGCCGGCGCGGCAGCATCGGCTGCCACGTTCACGCTCGTGGTTTCACTCAATGCTGTCGAAGCGGTCGAGCACTGCGCCGCTGCTGGCGCTCGATGCGTTTTTCGCGAACTTGGCCAGCACGCCACGCAGGTAGCGTGGTGCAGGTGCCTTCCAGGCACTGCGCCGCCGTGCCAGTTCTTCGTCGCTGACATCCAGGTGCAGCGTCAGCGTATGGGCGTCGATGGTGATCGAGTCGCCTTCTTGCACCAGCGCAATCACGCCGCCGGCATAAGCTTCCGGCGCGACATGGCCAACCACCATGCCCCAGGTGCCGCCGGAGAAGCGGCCGTCGGTGATCAGGCCAACCGATTCGCCCAGCCCCTGGCCGATCAGCGCACCGGTGGGTGCCAGCATCTCAGGCATGCCGGGGCCGCCCTTCGGGCCCAGGTAACGCAGCACCATCACGTCGCCGGCCTTGATCTTCTGCGCCATGATCGCCGCCAGCGCCGATTGTTCGTCGTCGAAGACACGTGCCGGGCCGGTGATGACCGGATTCTTCAGCCCGGTGATCTTGGCGACGCAGCCTTCGGGTGCCAGATTGCCTTTCAGGATCGCCAGGTGGCCGTGCGCGTACATCGGCTTGTCGATCGGCCGGATCACGTTCTGATCGGCACGCGGCACATCCGGGATGTCGGCCAGGTTCTCGGCCACCGTCTTGCCGGTGATCGTCATGCAGTCGCCGTGCAGCAGGCCGGCGGCCAGCAGCGTCTTCATGACCTGCGGGATGCCGCCGGCGCGGTGCAGGTCGACGGCCAGGTACTGGCCCGACGGCTTCAGGTCGCACAGCACCGGCACCTTCTGGCGCATGCGCTCGAAATCGTCGATCGTCCAGTCGACCTCGCCGGCGTGGGCGATCGCCAGGACGTGCAGCACCGCGTTGGTCGATCCGCCGGTGGCCATGATCACCGCAACGGCGTTCTCGATCGCCTTCTTGGTCACGATGTCGCGTGGCTTCAAGTCCTTCTTGACGGCCTCGACCAGCACCCGTGCGGCTTCTTTCGCATGGGCGACGATTTCGCCGTGCACGTTGGCCATGGTCGACGAAAACGGCAGGCTCATGCCCAGCGCCTCGAAGGCCGAACTCATGGTGTTGGCGGTATACATGCCGCCGCACGAGCCGCTGCCCGGGATTGCGCGCTTCTCGATCTGGCAGAAATCCTCTTCGCTCATCTTGCCGGCGCTGAACTGGCCGACCGCCTCGAAGACGCTGACGATGTTCAGGTCCTGGTCCTTGTAGCGGCCCGGCAGGATGGTGCCGCCGTAGACATAGATGGCCGGCACGTTGGCGCGCAGCATGCCCATCATGCCGCCGGGCATGTTCTTGTCGCAGCCGCCGATCACCAGCACGCCGTCCATCCACTGGCCGCCGACGCAGGTTTCCACACAGTCGGCGATCACCTCGCGCGACACCAGGCTGTATTTCATGCCTTCGGTGCCCATCGCCATGCCGTCGCTGATCGTCGGCGTGCCGAAGACCTGCGCGTTGCCGCCGGCCGCATCGATGCCGTCGATTGCTGCATCGGCCAGCTTCTGCAGGCCCGAGTTGCAGGGCGTGATCGTCGAGTGACCGTTGGCGACGCCGATCATCGGCTTCTTGAAGTCGCCTTCCTGATAACCCATGGCGTAGTACATCGAGCGGTTCGGTGCACGCGCCACGCCTTCGGTGATGTTTTTCGATCGACGGTTGATTTCCATGATGGGCAATTCGCTTGAGTGGACACTCCGCCGCGGCCGGAATCCGGCGGGGGGAAGCATCACGTACGAGTGGTGCTGGCGCAGCGTCACCGCC
>JBFJZP010000610.1:0-2437 GCA_041622095.1 Burkholderiaceae bacterium
CGGCAGGGTCTGGATACACAGGCCACCGACATGGAACAGCGGCAACACCGTCAGCGCATGGTCGCGCGCGCTCAGGTCCTGTGCATGGGTGGCATTGACGCAGTTCCACAGCAGCGCGGCCTGGGTATGTACCGCTCCCTTGGGTTTGCCGGCGGTGCCCGAGGTGTAGACCAGCAAGGCCGGTGCCGCGTCAGCACCGGCCAGCAGGGACTCGTCGACCGGGTTCGGCAGATCGCCTGTGTGAAGCGCGCTGCCGGCCAGCAGGCGAACAGCCCCGGCACGGGTCAATGCCTCGGCCTGGACCTGGTGCGCTGAATCGTGTATCAGCATGCCGGCGCCGGCATCGGCCAGGATGGTCGCATGTTCGGCGCCAGCGAGCCGGTAGTTCAGCGGCAGCAACAGCGCGCCGATACGCGCGAGTGCAAACAGCAGCACCAGCTGCGCCGTGTCGTTCAGGCCCAGCCAGGCCACCCGGTCGCCGGGCGCCACACCCTGCGCCTGCAGCACGCCGGTAGCGGCGCGGATACGCTGCCACAGCTGCGGATACGTCATGTCCTCGCCGTCGCACCACAGCGCCACACGCTCCGGTGTGAACTGCGCATGGCGCTCGATGATGCGGGACAGGTTCATCGACCGGACAGCGGCTCAGGGGCGGCTACAACACATCCGGCTCGTCGCGTTCGCCGGTCTCGTACAGGCAGTCGCGCCCCAACCGGTCGATACACAGCTCCGCGGTCCACGGCAACATCAGCGAACCGCAGCGCGAGTCGCGGTACATGCGCTCGAGCGGCAGCGTCTTGAGCATCGACTGGCCACCGCAGGTGCGCACCGCCAGGCGGCAGATGTCGTTGGCGTTTTCCATGATCGTGTAGTGCGCCGCCAGCAGGCCCATGCGCACCTCCTTGGACGGATCGACCCGCGCAGCGCGGGCGTTCTGCAAAAAGATGGCGCGGGTCTGTTCGAGCTTGACCTTCATCTCCGCCACCGCGATCTGCTTGGTCGGATACATGCGCCGCTTGACCGGCGGCATGCCCGGCAACTCGGCGCGCAGGTAATGGATCGTGAAATCGTAGGCCGCCTGCGCGATACCCATGTAGGTTGGCGACAAGGTCGCGAACATGTGGGGCCAGCGCAGGGCCGCCTGCGCATACATGCCTTCCGGCATCAGGCGTTCGGCATCGGGCACGAACACATCCTTGAACAAGAGGTTGCGCGACACCGTGCCGCGCATGCCCAACGGGTCCCAGTCGCCGCTGACCGTGACGCCGGGGGTGTCGCGATGCACCGCAAGGTACAAGGAATCGCGCTGCGTGGCACCTGGAATGTCGAGCGTGCACAGGATGCCGTAATAGTCAGCCGCCCCGGCCAGCGAGGCGAAGATCTTCTTGCCGTTGACGACGTAGCCGCCGTCGACCTTGTGCGCCATCGTGCCGAACGGTGCCTTGCCGGCGGCTGCCGCCCCGCCTTCGGAGAAGGGTTGGGAATAGATCTTGCCATCCTCGACGATGCGCTTGTAATGCATCGCACGGTGCGCCTCATGGCTGGCGCGCTGCTCGGCGCTCATGTCCAGGTCGTCGGCGATGAAGCCGGTCCACATCGTCGAGCTCACATGCATGTTCAGCGTCAGCGCGGTCGCGCCGCAGTGACGCCCGATCTCGGCGGCAGTCATCACATAAGTGGCGAAGTCGGCTCCCCAGCCACCGTATTGCTCCGGCACGCAGATGCGCAGCAAGCCGGCCGCATGCATGTCGGCATAGTTCTCGAACGGGAACACCGCGTCGCGGTCGATCTGCTCGGCGCGGGCGGCAAACTTGTTGCGCCCCAGGTCGGCGGCAATCGCCAGCAGTTGCCGCTGCTTGTCGGTGAGGCTGGTGTAGTCGCCAGCGATCGAGGGCGGCACATACCGGCTCGGAGCGGAACTGGATGGGGTACGAGAGTCACTTGTCATCAGATTCCTCCTCAGACTGGAAAAGACGTCTGCAGGAAATGCAAAACGGCGCGGTTGAACAGGTCCGGTTGCTCCATGTTGGCCAGGTGACCGACGCCGTCAAGGCAATGGTATCGGCCGAGCGGTATCCGTTCGGCCATGCGCTGCATCACCTGCGGCGACGCATTGCGGTCATGCGCGCCGGCCAGACACAAGGTCGGCACCCGGATCTGCGTCAGGGCTTCGAGCCGGTTGAACGACACGATCGCCTGCAAAGCGGCGCGGTAACTGGCCGGCGGCACCGTCGCCATGACGGCACAGGCGGCCGCCATCGCCGACGCATCTGCTTGCGGCGCCATCATGGTCGGCACCAGTTGGCGCGCCAGCATGGCCATGTCCAAGCCGGCATCCAGCGGGGCAAATCGTTGCTGAAGGAATTGCTGCTGCCAGGCACCATCGGCGCGACCGAATGCAGCCGAGGTGCCGGACAACACCAGACCGTCGACCTGC
>JBFJZP010000611.1:0-2437 GCA_041622095.1 Burkholderiaceae bacterium
AGCGCATCGAACACCTGGCGCAGCTGCACCTGAACGTCATGCGCCAGGTTGTCGTGGTGCAGCGCCAGGGTCTCGGCCTGGTGCTCCAGCGCGGCCAGGCGCCGGGCCAGCGCGTCATGTGTACTGGCCAGGGCGCGCATGCGCACGAAGGCGCGCACCACATAAATACCCATGTCGATCGCCTGCGCGGATGCCAGCACATTCGCGGCCTGGATCGCACCGTGTTCGGTGAAGGCATGCGGCAACACGCTGGAGAACTTGAGCTTTTCGAGGTGGTCACAGTTTGTGACCAGCTCGGCCTTCTCGTCGGCATCGAGCTGGAACCTGAAATCCGGCGGGAACCGCGCGATGTTGCGCTTCACCGCCTGGTTCAGCACCTTGGTCGAGACACCATAAAGCTCGGCCAGGTCGGCATCGAGTATCACCTTCAAGCCGCGAATGAGCTGGATGCGTGTTTCGATGCGTGGCTGCAGTGTGGTGTCCATGTTTCTCCCCATTCAATACGTTCGTGCACAGGCCGCGCGGGGTCCGCCAGTTCCGTGCTGGCGGGCTTGCGTCCGGTCCATCATCACCCGAACACCCCATGCAGATACCACTGCCCCGCCGGCTGATCCCCATCCACGCGGGCCGCCATCAGCCGTTCGCGGTAGATCCACAATAAACCAGCCTGGGCGCTGCGCGCGAGAAAATAGTCGCGCAGCGCCAGCCGGCTGCCTGTCGGTTGCGCAGTCGCTGCGCCGTTCGCCTGCGGCGGCAGGGAAGACGGTGGCGTCGACCGGAGCGAAGACGACCGCGCCTGCTGCAGGCCCGGCTCGACCGGGGCCGCAGCAAGTGCAGACGCGGTGGCCACATCCCACCATGCGGCCTCCAGCCGCTGCGGGCCGGCCAGCAGGGTCAGCGGCCCCTGGTACAGCGGACGGTCCTGGCGCACCGCCAGCTTGAGCGGCGTGACCAGCAGCCAGGTCGGGTACAGGGCATCGCGCAGCAGCGGTGGTTCGCGGGTGGTGGCGCGTTTGCCGGCGCCGGGGGCATGACGGCTGCCGTCCGTCTTGCCGTCGCCAGACAACAGTGAATGTTTTGTCTTGCCGACAGCACCTGTGGCCGCCCTGGCGGGACGGGGCGCCTGCGCACCCGGCAAGGCAGCTGCCGCCGGCACCCAGTCCTGCATACACTCCGGCCGGTGATCGGCATGTGGCGACACCCGCAGCACCTGCTCCGGCCCGAGCCGCGCCGCCAGGCGCTCGAGCAGCTGGACCCAGTCGTCGCCGTGGCGTTGTTCATCGGGCAGCAGGCTGGCGCTGGCGCCCGACAAGGCCACGGTTTCCAGCGTGCGCAGGCGCAGATGCAACACCGGCGCCGGCAGGCTGGTACGCGCCAGGTTCTCGGCCAGCAGGCGCTGCAGATGCACCATGTCCAGCGTCGGCACGGCGGTGCGCACGACCAGTGCGCCTTCGCGGGCGGTGTCGCGCCGCGCATCCATCTGCCAACCCAGTTCGAACGCCAGCACCCCTTGCTGGCGCGCCTGCAACCAGACCTGCAGTTGCGCCAGCAGGCGCCGCGCGGCAAACAGCAGCGCCGGCGCGGCCTCCACCTGCGCCTGCAGTTCGAGCGGCATGTCGAACACTTCGGGCAGCACCAGCCAGGAATACACCTCGGGCTTGAGGCCGTACGCCCGGTCGAGCGCGTCGAGCAGCGGCGCACCGAAACGCCGCACCACGCCGCCCCGTGGCAAGGCGCGCAGATCGCCCCAGGTCTGGCAACCGATACGCTCCAGCGTAGCCAGATGGGGCACGGCATCGGCCAGCGTATGCAGCGGGAGCCGGTCCGGCTCGCGACCGGCCGCTGCGGCAACCTGCAGCCGCGCCAGCGCCAGCAAGGCGCTGCCAGCCTGCGTGATGCGAACACGTGCAACCGGCCGCTCGGCCGCCTGCACCCGCAGGGTCAGTTGCCGGCGCCCGCCAAACAGGCGCTCGCAGGCCGAAACCTCGAGCAACACCGCCGGCCCCTGCAAGGCCACGCGCGGCGTGAACTGCAGCGCCCACCAGCCCAGCGCCGCCGTGGCATCGGCCAGCCCATCGGCGGCAGCCGGATCGGCAGACGGGCCACCGGACTGCGCAGGCATGCCGTCGGCGGGTGCCGCTGGCTCATGCAGCGGCTGCAACGCGAGCCAGTGCATCGCTTGCCTTGTTGTGAATGGAGGCGATCGCATCGGGCGCCATGGCGCAGCCCTGCGGCACACCGGTCAGACCGGAACCGGCTGTTCCCGGCAGGCGCAGGCGACCCGGCCCGTCATATGCCAGCAAGGCCGCCAGGCGCGCCGGACGCGCCGGCAACAGCTAGGGCTGCGCGAGCGGCGGCCCCTTGCGTTTGAGAATCTCCAGCTGCACACCGTCCCCGTCGGGCTGCAGGCTGGCCAGCAGGCGCAACACCGCCGGCG
>JBFJZP010000612.1:0-2436 GCA_041622095.1 Burkholderiaceae bacterium
CAGCTGGCGGTGACCAGGGCGCCTTGCGCGTCGTACAGGTTGATGAAGTCGAAGCCCAGGCGTGCCCGTTCGCGCGCGAGTTGCAACTGCAGGGCCGCGATATCGTCCTGCGCCAGCGACACATGCAGCTCATGCGATGCGGCGATCGCGTCGGTGCCGCTGCCCACTTCCGCCTGGACCTGGCCGAAATATCCGCGTGCGACGGCCAGATCGGATTGCACCTTGGTGATCAGCAGCCGGTCGTAGGCGCCATTGCCCCATGCGAGCAAGGCGGCGAGCAGCAGGGGCAGGACCACCAACAGCGGCAGCAATGCCATGGCCAGCAACTTGTTGCGGATCGAACGGCTGATCCAGCCCGGGGTGAGCAGGGCCAGCAGCGAACGCCGGTCCGGTTTCACGGCGTGCCGGTGGTCCACTCCGCGCAGCGCCGCTCCAGCGTGCGTCGGGAGATGCCCAGCAACTGGGCGGCCTGGGTCTTGTCACCCTGCACCGAATCGAGCACCGACAGGATGTGCTGCTTCTCCAGCGTCTGCAGGTCCGTGGTGCCACGCTCCGGCGCGGCGATGCCCGGCGCAGCGGTCCCGGCCTGTCCGACGGCATACAGGGCGGATACGTTGAGTGCGCCCAGGATCAAGGATCGCTCGATCAGGTTGCGCAGTTCGCGCACATTGCCCGGCCAGTCGTATTGCGCCAGGTAGGCCAGGTCGGCCGGGCTGATCTGCAGCGGCTCCACCCCCAGGGCGGGTGCCAGTTGCAGCACGAAATGCTGCACCAGCGACGCGATGTCCTCCTTGTGCTGGCGCAGCGGCGGCAAGGTGATCTCGACCACCTGCAGCCGGTAATACAAGTCCTTGCGAAAGCTGCCCGCGGCCACTGCGTCGGTCAATGAGCGGTTGGTGGCAGCCACGATGCGCACGTTCACCGGCAGCAGCTTCTCGCTGCCGACCGGGCGGATCATCCGGTCTTCCAGTGCGCGCAGCAAGGTGGCCTGCAAGCTCAGTGGCAGGTCGGCCACCTCGTCCAGGAACAGGGTGCCGCCCTGGGCATAGTAGAAGAGCCCTTCGCGCGCGCGGATCGCGCCGGTGAACGCGCCCTTGGCATGGCCGAACAACTCGATCTCCATCAGCTCCGGCGACATCGACGCGCAGTTGACCGGCACGAACGGCCCTTGCGCGCGTGGGCTGAGCTTGTGCAGGGCGCGCGCCGCCAGCTCCTTGCCGGTACCGGATTCGCCCTGCAGCAACACGGTGCTGCTGACGCTGGCCACGCGGGTCAGCGCATGCGACAGCTCAAGCATCATTGGCGAGTCGCCGACCAGGCCGACGTCCGCATCGGCCCGGCTGGACAGGGTATGGCGCAACACGAAGTTCTCGCGGGCCAGTCGGGATGACTCGTGGCAGTGCTTGACCGCATTGAGGATCTGCGGCAACCGGAACGGCTTGAGGATGAAGTCCGATGCGCCGGCCCGCAGCGACTCGATTGCGGTGTCGAGGTCGGCGAATGCGGTGATCAGGATGACCTGGCCGGAGAAGCCCTGCTCGCGCAGGTCCTTGAGCCAGCCTACGCCATTGCGCCCGGGCAATGCGATGTCGAGAATGATCAGGTCGACATGGGTGTTGCGCACGATCGCTTCGCCTTCTTCGGCGCTGCCGGCTTCGAGCACGGTCAGGCATCGCGGCACCAGGCTCTTGACCAGGAAGTTGCGCATGCCGGGTTCATCGTCGACGACCAGGATGGACCACAAGGGCCAGGCCTCCGGACCCTTGTCGATGGGAGGAAGTGCGCGTTCGGCGCTCATGTCGGGCGGTGCCATGGCCAGAAAATTCTAGGGGTATGCCGCACTAATTCAGTCGGGTAAGCGGGTTTCATGGTGATTGCAACAAGCTTTTGCGGCCTTGTGGATCGATCAGCAGGCAACACAAACCGGGTCGGTTGGCGACAACTTGTCGCGGCGATTCCGACAACTTGTCGTGATGTCCAGTGAGAGCCGGGTGGCCAGAGCCACTAACGCCATGATTTGCATAGGGAGCGTCGCAAGAAATTATCTGGCATGAATCATGCATTTCTTTTTTTGGCATGAAGAGGGCTTGTCGCCGGAATTTCCGAGTTTCGCCGGCCCGGGCCGGCACCGGGTGACTAAGGGTAATTTCCAGGCGACAAAAATGGCCTGCTGCGCATAAACTCCGCTCGTAAGCTGTTTGTCATCGCCCGGTCATGTCGCCGGGCCCCGCAGGAGACATACCCATGAGTTCTTCCCCGTCCCGGGTTTCACGTCGATCGATCTTTGCCGGTGCCGGAGCAGTCGGCGCGGTGGCCGCCGTCGCCAGCTTGTTGCCGAACGGTTCGCCCGAGGTCGAGGCGCCGTTGCAACCGCGCAAACCCGCGCCGTCACGGGGTGGCGGGTACAGCCTGAGCGAACACGTCAAGCAGTATTAC
>JBFJZP010000613.1:0-2433 GCA_041622095.1 Burkholderiaceae bacterium
GACGCCGATCCTGATCTTCTTCTTCGGCGTCAAACCCAACCTGGCAGTCGGTACCGATCTGCTGTTTGCCGCCTTCACGAAGCTTGGCGGCACGGTTCGCCTGGCCCGGGCCCGGCTGGTGGACTGGCGCGTGGTGGCGCATCTGTCCGCCGGCAGCATTCCGGCCGCGCTGTTGACGCTGTGGGTGTTGCGCCAACTCGGCCCGGCCAATCCCGAGGTCCAGGGCCTGATGACGACGGCCCTGGGTTTCGCCTTGTTGCTGACCGCGGCCGCAACCTTGTACAAGGCTCTGCGCGGAAAGACCATCCAGATTCGCTCGGCCAAGCCGGACCCGGCCCTGGCCGCAAAACCCCTGCACTGGAGCCTCCCACTGGTGTTTGGCGCTGCGATCGGCACCCTGGTGACGCTGACCTCGGTCGGCGCCGGCGCGATCGGCGTCACCGTGTTGCTGATCCTGTACCCGATGCTGCCGCTGCCGCGCATCGTCGCCGCCGATATTGCCTACGCGGTGCCACTGACGCTGGTTGCCGGTTTCGGTCACGCCAGCATGGGCTCGGTGGACTGGGCGCTGCTGGCCAAGCTGCTGGCCGGATCCCTGCCCGGCATCTGGATCGGCTCCCACCTGATGACCCGCACCCCGGAACGCCTGGTGCGCTCGCTGCTCTCGGTACTGCTGGCCTACGCCGGCCTGAAGCTGATTGCCCTTTGAACGACAAAACGACGACGCCAAACCATGTACCAATACACCGAATTCGACCGCCAGTTCGTGCGCAGCCGGGCCGCGCAATACCGCGACCAGTTGCAGCGCAACCTCGCCGGCGAACTCGCCGATGACGACTTCAAGCCGCTGCGGCTGCAAAACGGCTGGTATATCCAGCGTTTTGCGCCGATGTTGCGGGTCGCCGTGCCGTATGGCGAGCTGTCCAGCGCCCAGCTGCGGGTCTTGGCCACGATCGCGCGCGACTACGACGTGAAGGACGAGAACCAGCTCGACACCGCCAACCCGGGCCTCAGCGATCTGGCATCGCTGCCCAGCGGCTACGCGCATTTCACGACCCGCCAGAACGTGCAGTTCAACTGGATTCCGCTGCAGCGCAGCGCCGATGTGATGGACCTGCTGGCCAGCGTCGACATGCATGGCATCCAGACCAGCGGCAACTGCATCCGCAACATCACCAGCGATGAACGCGCCGGCATCGCGGTCGACGAGATCGAGGACCCTCGTCCGTATTGCGAGATCCTGCGCCAGTGGAGCACGCTGCACCCGGAGTTTGCGTTCCTGCCACGCAAGTTCAAGATCGCGGTGACCGGCGCGACCGAAGACCGTGCCGCAACCGCCTGGCACGACGTCGGCCTGCAATTGCTGCGCAACCCGGACGGCGCGATCGGCTTCAAGGTGCTGGTCGGTGGCGGCATGGGCCGCACCCCGGTGATCGCCAGCACGATCCGCGAATTCCTTCCGTGGAACCAGGTGCTCAACTACCTGGAAGCCGTGGTGCGGGTGTACAACCGCTGGGGCCGGCGCGACAACCTGTACAAGGCGCGCATCAAGATTCTGGTGAAGGCCGAAGGTGCACGTTTCACGCAGGAAGTGGAAGAAGAATACCGCCAGATCGTCGACATCGACGGTGCACCCCACACGATTGCCCAGGCCGAGTTCGACCGGGTTGCTGCGTCCTTCGTCGCACCGGCGCTGCAGCAGTCGACCCAGCCCGCAGCGGCGGCTGCCGAGGCCTTGTCGGAACGTGATGCCAAGGAATATACGCGCTGGCTGCAGCAGAACGTGGCGCCGCACAAGAACCCGGCGCTGCGCGCGGTCACCTTGTCGTTCAAGCGCCTGGGTTTCGCTCCCGGCGACGCTACCGCCGACCAGCTGGAGGTGGCTGCCGATCTGGCCGAACGCTTCAGTGCCGGCGAGACGCGCGTCACGCACGACCAGAACCTGGTCCTGCCGTGGGTCCAGGCCGACGCATTGCCCGCGTTGTGGCAAGCCGCGCGCAAGGCCGGCTGGGCGCGCTCGAACATCCGCCTGCTGACCGACATGATCGCCTGCCCCGGCGGTGATTTCTGCTCCCTGGCCAACGCGCGCTCGCTGCCGATCGCCGAAGCCATCACCGAGCGTTACCAGGACATGGACGAATTGCACGACCTGGGCGAGATCGACCTGCACATCAGCGGCTGCATCAACTCCTGCGGCCACCACCACAGCGGCCATATCGGCATCCTGGGCGTGGACAAGGACGGGCAGGAGTGGTACCAGGTCACGCTGGGCGGCTCGGACGGCTCCACGCTGTCGGGCGCGGCCACGCCCGGCAAGGTGATCGGCCCGTCGTTTGCCGCCGCCGAGATGCCCGACGTGATCGAGGCCATCCTGGACACCTACCGGGTGCAGCGCGCCTTGTCCGACAGCGGCCAGCAGGAGAACTTCATCGA
>JBFJZP010000614.1:0-2427 GCA_041622095.1 Burkholderiaceae bacterium
GGACCGTCGCACCGCACTGGGGGTGGTGCTGGCTGCGCATGGTTATCCGCAGCAGCCCCGCAGCGGCGACCGGATTCGCGGTCTGCCGGCCGAATATCCGGATGTCGCGGTGTTCCACGCCGGAACCACCCGCAAGGACGACGAAGTCATGACCTCCGGCGGACGGGTGTTGTGTGTCACCGCATTGGCCGACAACGTGCGCCAGGCGCAGCAGCGGGCCTATGAGGTGGTGCGTGAGATCCAGTTCGACGGCATGCAATACCGCGGCGACATCGGACACCGCGCCGCATGATCATGGATCGAGCGGCATCCGGCACGGCGACGGCGACCGACACCTCCCGGGTGGCGGCGGTGCGCGCCTATCTGCTGGGTCTGCAAGCCAGCATCTGCGATGCGGTGAGCGCGATCGACGGCAAGGCCTTTTTGGATGACGCCTGGGAGAAGCCGGCCGGCGAGCCGCTGCAAGGCAATGGACTGACCCGTATCCTGGAGCAGGGCGCGGTTTTCGAGCGTGCCGGTTGCGGCTTCTCGCATGTGCGCGGGGCGACCTTGCCCCCGTCGGCCACGCAGAGTCGCCCGGAGCTCGCCGGTGCGCCGTTCGAGGCCATGGGTGTTTCCCTGGTGTTCCATCCGCGCAATCCGTATGTGCCCACGGTGCACATGAACGTGCGCATGATCGCGGCCCGGCCCGGCACGGCGGCAGAGGTCTGCTGGTTCGGCGGCGGCATGGACCTGACGCCGTATTACGGATTTGCCGAAGATGCGGTGCATTTCCATACCCAGTGCCGCGACGCGCTGGCGGGGTTCGATCCCGGCCTTTATCCGCGATTCAAGACCTGGTGCGACGAGTATTTCTACCTGAAGCACCGGCAGGAGCAGCGCGGAATCGGCGGCATTTTCTTCGACGACTACGGTTCGTCGGACTTTGACGCAGCATTCGCGCTGCAGCGCAGCGTCGGCGATGCGTTCCTGGAAGCCTATCTGCCGATCGTGCAGCGGCGCAAGGACACACCGTACGGCGAACGGGAGCGCGAATTCCAGCTGTACCGGCGCGGACGTTACGTCGAGTTCAACCTGGTCTGGGACCGCGGCACGCATTTCGGCCTGCAATCGGGCGGGCGCAGCGAGTCGATCCTGTTGTCGATGCCGCCGCTGGTGCGCTGGTCGTACCGCGAGCAGCCGGAACCGGGTTCGCCGGAAGATGCCTTGCTGCGCGAGTTCCTGGTGCGAAAGGACTGGATTTGACGCAGCCCCAGGCCCGGCCACTGCGCCTGGGCGTGTTCGGGGGCGCCTTCGATCCGCCGCATGTCACCCACCGCGTGCTGGTCGAGGCGGCGCTGGCGCAGTTGCAGCTCGATCGCCTGCATGTGGTTCCGACCGGACATGCCTGGCACAAGACCCGGAGCTTGTCGCCGGCGCAGCATCGGGTGGCAATGGCACGGCTGGCGTTCGGCGATCTGCCGCAGGTGATAATCGACACCCGCGAGACCGAGCGGGCAGGGCCAAGTTACACCATCGATACCTTGAATGAGCTGCGCGGCGATAATCCGGCTGCGCAGCTGTTCCTGATCATCGGTCAGGATCAGGCCATGTCCTTGACGACCTGGCATGCGTGGCGCGAGATTGTCGACATGGCGACGATCTGCGTCGCCGGTCGTGCCGACCCTTCGGGTGAGGCGCCGGTATTCGTGCCGCCGCAGGAGTTGCGTGCACGTTTCCAGATGCTGGAGTTGCCGCCTGCGGCCACCAGCGCCACCGACATCCGCCAGCGCGCGGGCGCCGGCCTCGGGTTAGAACCCCTGGTTTGTGCGCCCGTTGCGCGTTATATTGTTCTGCATCGCCTTTACCAAGCCACTTGATGACTACTGAAACCGCCGCCAAACGAGATACCCAGAAACTCCAGCGGGCCATCGTCGATGGGCTCGAAGACGTCAAGGCGCAGGACATCCAGGTGTTCGACACCGAACACCTCTCCTCGCTGTTCGAACGCGTGATCGTTGCTTCCGGTACGTCGAACCGGCAGACCAAGGCGCTGGCCGCCAGCGTGCGCGACGCGGTGCGTGAAGCCGGTTTTCCCAAGCCGCGCATCGAAGGCGAGGCAAACGGCGAATGGATCATCGTCGACTGTGCGCAAGCGGTGGTGCACATCATGCAGCCGACCTTTCGCTCCTACTACCACCTCGAAGAGTTGTGGGGCGAAAAGCCGGTGCGACTGAAGTTCGGTGCCAGCAAGCCGGCGACCAAGGCGGTCGAGGTCAAGGTGCCGGCCGGCAAGACCCCGGCACGCAAGACTGCCGCAGGCAAGACTGCCGCAGGCAAGACGGCCACGACCAAGACGGCGGCAGGCAAGGCCGCGCCGGCGAAGAAGCCAGCCGCCAGGACGGCAGCCGGCAAGACCGTAGCGAGTGGCAAGCCGGCATCGGCAAC
>JBFJZP010000615.1:0-2426 GCA_041622095.1 Burkholderiaceae bacterium
CCTGGCTCGACTTGTTCTGGCCGATTTTCGGCCTGGGCATCATCATTGGCGCGCTGGTGGCCTCGCGCATCCGCTCGCAACTGGACATGCGGCTGCGCCTGGTGGTGTGTTACCTGATCCAGGGATCGGGCATCCTGGTCGGTCTGCTCTGGCCAACCAGTGCCGGCTTCGCCTGGGGCAGCCTGCTGCTGGGCATGCCGATGACTGCAATCACCTATTTCGCAATGCAGGAGGTGCGCCGCCTGTCACCGCAGCATCCTGCCAGCCTGATGGGGCTGCTGACGGCGGTTTATGGCGTCGGCCAGATCGTCGGGCCACCGCTGGCTGCCGGGTTTCTGGCGCACAGCGCGTCGGTCCAGGCCGGCTTCAGCGCGGCGCTCGGCGTGGCGGCTATGGCATTGCTGCTGGGCGCGTTGATGTATGGCGTGATGGTGCGCCGGTACCCGGTTCCGGCAAGCTGATCCCCGCGCCCGCCGCGTATCAATCCGGCGCCAGTTCGGCCACCACCCGCGGGAACCGGATCAGGCCTGCCGACGCCTTGCCACCGGCCACCAGCCGCTTGCGCAGCAGGCTGTAGGTGTCGACATCGAAGGCCATGACACGACGGCTGGCCAGCACGTCTTGCAACTCCGACGGATCCTGCACGGTTGCCAGGTGGCACCAGTGGTCGAACACATGGATGTCGCTGCGGCCGGTGCTCGCATCGTGTTCGCGCACGCCGACCGGACCGGCAAAAGGCCAGTCCTGCAACTTGTGGGCGGCCAAGGCCAGGCGCACCCGCAGCAGGTGCTGGGCCAGCGACTCCTGGCCGCAACAGGCGCCGGCGCAACGCCCGATCTGCTGCGCAAAACAGCGGCCACTGCCGGCCTCCAGTCCGAGCAGGCGCGCGCACAGCCGATTCGTGTCGGCCAGCGCCAGCAGCGCCTCGCGCGCCACCTTGGCGGACTTGAATACGCCATAAACCTCGCCAAGTCGATCGGGCGCCAACGCGCCGGTCTCCACCAGCCGGACCTGTGGCCGTTGCTCCGCATCATCGGCCATCTGCCACACACACAATGCCGGGCTGCGCCGCAGCTTGCGGTTGTATGCCGGTTGCAACTGCTTGACCAATTGCGACTCGCGCAGCAACGCCCCGAGTTCCCCCGCGCTACGCTGGAACTCGACGCGCCGGGTCTCCTGGGCCAGCCGCATGTCGCGCCCACTCTTGTGATCGGCCTGGAAATGCGCCATCACCCGCGCACGCAGATGGATGCTCTTGCCCACGTACAAGACCTGCTGCGCTTCGCCATACAGAAGGTAGACCCCTGGCGCATCCGGAATCCCTTGCAGCGTCGTCTCCAGATGCGGCGGCAGGCTGGACGAGCCGGCGACCAGGGCACGCGCCGCATGCTGCAACGCGCCATCACCGAGTTCATGCCGCGCCAGGTCCAGCCACTGAAGCACCGCATCGACATCGCCCATGGCGCGGTGACGGGCATCGCTGTGCAGGCCGTGGCGGCGCATGATCGCGTCAAGGCCATGGCCCTTGTGCTGCGGATAGAGCTTGCGAGACAACCTGACGGTGCACAGCTGCCGGATACGCAGGTCGATCTGCAGGCGCTGGAATTCGTTCTTCAGGAACCCATGGTCGAAACGCACGTTGTGCGCCACCAGCACGGTGTCGTCGAGCAGTTCGAGCAGCCGCGGCGCCACCTCGGCGAAGGCCGGCGCATCCCGCACCATGGTGTTGTCGATGCCGGTGAGCCCGGTGATGAAGGGCGATATCCGCGTGCCCGGATTCACCAGCGTGCTCCAGCGCAGCACTTCCCGCCCCTCCTCCACCCGCACCGCGGCGATCTCGATGATCCGGTCCAGCGCCGGGTTGCCACCGGTGGTTTCCAGGTCGAGCATCAGATAAGACGGGAGCATGGGTCGATTGTGCATGGGCCTGCCGGGTGCGATTTGCGGCTGGTTGAAAATGCCTGCCATGACGAATCCACCGACCGAGGCCACCCACGCCAACTGGCGCAATGCACCACACAGCCGCTGGGCCTTTCGCAACATGGGCAAGGTGCTTCCGACCGCGCCGATCCGCTGCGACGACCGGCCGCGGCCATCCATGCCGCAGGCGCTGTGCGACTTTGGCGACTTCCGGTTGCCCGCGCCCGATGGCGACATCCTGGACCTGGGCCAGTTCCTGCAGCAGACCCATACCGACGGTTTTCTGGTGCTCGCCGATGGCAAGCGCATGCTGGAGTGGTACGACGACGGCATGGGCCCGGACACCCGCCATATCCTGATGTCGGCGACCAAGTCGGTGATCGGCCTGTTGTGCGGCGCCCTGGTCGACCTGCGGCTGCTCGATCCGGATGCACCCGTCACCCACTACCTGCCGGAGCTCGGTCACAGCGGCTACCAGGGCGCCAGCATCCGGCATTTGATGGACA
>JBFJZP010000616.1:0-2426 GCA_041622095.1 Burkholderiaceae bacterium
CTGGGGCTTGATCTCTTCCCATTTGCACTTGGCCAGCGACGCGACGTCGATCTCGTTGTCGAAGTGGCCGATGTTGCAGACGATGGCCTGGTCCTTCATCGCCTCCATGTGGTTGTAGGTGATGACGTTCTTGTTGCCGGTCGCCGTCACGAAGATATCCGCCTTCTCGGCCGCATATTCCATCGTCACGACCTTGTAACCTTCCATCGCCGCCTGCAAGGCATTGATCGGGTCGATCTCGGTCACCCAGACCTGGGCGCTGAGTGCGCGCAGCGCCTGCGCGCAACCCTTGCCCACGTCGCCGTAACCGGCCACCAGGGCGACCTTGCCGGCAATCATCACGTCGGTGGCGCGCTTGATCGCGTCGACCAGCGATTCGCGGCAACCATAGAGGTTGTCGAACTTGGACTTGGTCACCGAGTCGTTGACGTTGATCGCGCGCAGCGTCAGGGTGCCCTTGGCCGACATCTCGTTCAGGCGCAACACACCGGTGGTGGTCTCTTCGGTCACGCCGATGATGTGCTTCAGGCGGCGGCTGTACCAGGTCGGATCCTGCTTGAGCTTGGCCTTGATCGACGCGAACAGGCAGACCTCCTCTTCGCTCGTCGGCTTGGCCAGGACCTTGATGTCTTTTTCTGCCTGTGCACCCAGGTGCATCAGCAAGGTCGCGTCACCACCGTCGTCCAGAATCATGTTCGGGCCTTCGGTCTTCGAGCCCTTGGCGCCGAATTCGAAGATGCGGTGGGTGTAGTCCCAGTAGTCGGCCAGGGTCTCGCCCTTGTACGCGAACACCGGCGTGCCGGCCGACACCAGCGCTGCCGCGGCATGGTCCTGTGTCGAGAAGATGTTGCAGGATGCCCAGCGCACCTGGGCGCCCAGAGCCTGCAGGGTCTCGACCAGCACACCGGTCTGGATCGTCATGTGCAGGGAGCCGGCGATACGCGCGCCCTTGAGCGGCTGCGATTTCGCATATTCCGTGCGGATCGCCATCAGGCCCGGCATTTCAGTCTGGGCAATATCCAGTTCCTTGCGGCCCCAGGCGGCAAGGCTCAGGTCGGCAATCTCATGGTCCTGGTTCTGGATCGGGGTCAATACGGCGCTCATGTGTCACTCCAATGGTTGATTCGAACAACCACCAGCCATGCGCAGCACCGTGAAAAGAGGGCTCACCGCACAGACCAGTGGGTGAGCGCCGTTGGTGCGGATGGACCGGCCTCGCGACCGAAATATCCATGCTGTCCGAGCCTCATTCACCATGCCAGTGAACTGCAACGCTCCTCGGAAGGCGATAATTCTAACCTTTTCCAGGCCCGGCGCGTCTACCCCGATGCGCGAAGACCCCCTTGTCCAGGGCGGCATCACCGGCGCCGACACACACGAATTACGCATGTCCTACCAGGCTGAAACCCGGCGCCGCCGCACTTTTGCGATCATTTCCCACCCCGACGCGGGCAAGACCACGTTGACCGAGAAACTGTTGCTGTTCTCCGGCGCGATCCAGATCGCCGGCTCGGTCAAGGCGCGCAAGGCCTCGCGCCATGCCACCAGCGACTGGATGGAGATCGAGAAGCAACGCGGCATTTCCGTCGCCAGCTCGGTGATGCAGATGGTCTACCGCGACCATGTGATCAACCTGCTCGACACCCCCGGCCACAAGGACTTCTCGGAGGACACCTACCGGGTGCTGACCGCGGTCGACGCCGCACTGATGGTGATCGATGCGGCCAACGGTGTCGAAGCCCAGACCCGGCGCCTGATCGAGGTCTGTCGCCAGCGCAACACGCCGATCATCACCTTCGTCAACAAGATGGACCGGGAGGTGCGCGAGCCGCTGGAGCTGCTCGACGAGATCGAACGTGAACTGGGCATGTCCTGCGTTCCGCTGACCTGGCCGGTCGGCCAGGGCAAACACTTCGGCGGCATCGTCAACCTGCGCACCGAAGCGATGACGGTATTCCAGGCTGGACAGGACCGCCGGCCGCAGGACTTCGACACGGTGCCACTGACGCAGCTCGACACCTTGCGCAAGCGCTTCGGCCACGACTTCGAGCAGGCCGAAGCCAATATGGAACTGGTCAGCGGCGCATCGCCCACGTTCGACCGCGAGGAATTCCTGGCGGGCAAGCAGACGCCGGTGTTCTTTGGCTCCGGTGTCAACAATTTCGGCGTCATGGAAGTGCTGGACGCGCTGGTCGACCTGGCGCCCCCGCCGCAGCCACGCACCAGTTCGCTGATTCCACCCAAGGCGGCGCCCGGCACCGAGCCGATCGTCAAACGCGTCGAACCGCAGGACGACGCGTTCTCCGGCGTGGTGTTCAAGGTGCAGGCGAACATGGATCCCTCGCACCGCGACCGGATCGCCTTCGTGCGCATCTGCTCCGGCAAATACACGCCCGGCATGAAACTCAAGGTGCAACGCACCGGCA
>JBFJZP010000617.1:0-2421 GCA_041622095.1 Burkholderiaceae bacterium
ACGGTGCCTTCTGACCGACGATCTTGCCCTTGTTCCACGGCTCGCGATGAGCAACGCTGACATTGGATCCCATGATGGACTCACATCAGGTTGAGGGCCCACAACCATGCTCCTTTTCGAGGCCACGCGTCTTGCGGCTGATTGATGCGTCAGGCGGCCGGGCCACGGGCCCCATGACAGCTTTCTGACGCGACCGCCTATCGCGCTGCCGGCGATGATGGGTCGACGCGCACGGCCGGCAGTTGCTGGCATGCCGATGCTCAGTTCGGCAACTGCTGGAGCGGCGGCGGGTGATGTCAAAGCGCTGATCGACTGTGTTACTCGTCATACATTCCAATTGCGGAGTCCGACAGCAGCCCCCCGGACCGGTGCTCCGGCGCGACTGCGATTTTCAGGAACCGCGCGGCTCGCACAGGCTCTTGGTGCGGGGTGCCCGCGCGCAAGCTGGACAATGGCGTATGCACTCAGACAACTTCTCCAACTCCCAAGTCGTCAGGAAGCAGGTGCGGGCCACCGTTGGCGGCGTCGTTGCCGCGCAGCATCGCCGTGCGGCCGAGGTCGGTGCCGCAGTGCTCGAAGCGGGTGGTGACGCGGTCGATGCCGCGGTGGCCACATCGTTCGCGATTGGTGTCGTCGAACCCTGGATGAGCGGCCCCGCAGCAGGCGGTTGCATGACCTTGTGGCGCGCCGATACGCAGCGCGCCGAGGTCGTCGACTTTGGCATGCGGTCGCCGATGGCCCTGAACCCAGCCGACTACCCGATGGCCGGCGACGGCCGCACTGCCGACCTCTTCCCCTGGCCCTCGGTTGTGGACGACCGCAACGTCCAAGGTGCCACCGCCGTGGCGGTTCCCGGCGTGGTCTCGGGCATGGGTCTGGCGCACGCACGTCACGGCCGCCTGCCCTGGGCTGACCTCGTGCGGCCCGCTGCGGGCCTGGCACGGCAGGGCCTGATCGCCGACTGGTACTCCGGCCTGCTGACCGCATCAACGGCGCGGGCATTGTCGAAAGACCCGGATGCCGCGGCCTTGTTCCTGGACGATGGCCTGTTCCCGATCGTCGGTGGCTGGACCGCCACGCAGCCGCGCAATCTGAATCAGTCGGCCTTTGCGCAGACCCTCGAGCAGATCGCGGCCGAGGGCGCGCGCTCGTTCTACGTTGGCGACATCGCGCAGGCCCTGGTGCGTGACGTCCAGGCCAAGGGGGGCTGCCTCAGCCTGGCGGATCTGGCGCAGTACCAGGCTCGTTGGGTCGAACCGCTGGTGCTGGCGCACCGCGGGGGCCGCATCTTCGCGCCGCCGGGCCTGACCGGGGGGCCGACGCTCGCCGCTGCCCTGGCGCATCTGTCGCAACAGCCCGTGCCGCCATCTTCATTCGGCCCGGCACGCTACCTGGCCATCGCCCGAGCACTGCACGCGGCCTTCGACGGCCGCCTGCAGGACATGGGCGACCACGAGTCGCCGGCAGCCCCGGGCTGCACCACGCACTTCAGCATCGTCGACCGCCATGG
This sequence comes from Burkholderiaceae bacterium, assembly GCA_041622095.1. GTDB lineage: Bacteria > Pseudomonadota > Gammaproteobacteria > Burkholderiales > Burkholderiaceae_C > CAISIP01. Next base: position 1,511 of record JBFJZP010000617.1, read on the forward strand.
CAACTTCTGCTCGGTCACGCAGACGCTCTTGTCGATCTTCGGCTCACGCGTCGTGTCGCCTTCCACGGGACTGCTCCTGAACAACGGCATCATGTGGTTCGATCCAGAGCCCGGCAAGCCCAATTCGCTGGCACCGGGCAAGCGGTGCCTGGCCAACTACTGCCCGGTGGTGGCCGAGACCACCGATGGGCGGCGCCTGGCAGTCGGCGCATCAGGCGGCCGCAAGATCATCGGCGCTGTGCTGCAGCTGGCCACGGGCGTGATGGACCATGGCATGAGCATAGAAGAGGCTTTCCACCACCCGCGCATCGACATCAGCGGCAACCAGCGCCTGCTGGTGGCGGACGCCAGCCTGCCGGCTGACGTGCAACAGGCCCTGCGTGCGGAATTCAAGTTGAGCCTGGTGCGCCGGCAGCCGTATCCGTATGCCTTCGCCTGCCCTTCGGGCGTACTGCGTGAAGGCGAACTCAACAGCGGATGCACTGAAGTCATGTCGCCCTGGGGCGACGCCGTCGCGGAACGAACCGGCGCCTGACGGCTCAGTGCGGGTCGGATCGCGGGTCGAATGCCGGCTGCAAGCCATCACCGAGAAAGTTGATGGCGATCACCGTGAAAAGGATCAGCGCGCCCGGGTAGAGCGCCAGGGCGGGGTCCGAACTGATGAGCCAAGGTCCGCTGTCGGCACGGTCGGCGAACTGGCGCTGCCGGCCAGGCGCTGACGGTTGAGCGATCAACTGCGACCTGCTTGAGTTCGTAGGCCCCCATCCCCACCTTCCCCCAGAGGGGGAAGGGGTCGGCATTGCCATTCCCAGCTTGTTCCTTCCCCCTCTGGGGGAGGGCCAGGGTGGGGGCCATCGTCATCAGCAAAGCGGCGCCGTTCATGAAGTTCCCCCCTGGGTCGGCCACTGCCG
>JBFJZP010000618.1:0-2416 GCA_041622095.1 Burkholderiaceae bacterium
CGCACACCGAATCAACCCCAGGACCACGGCTTCATGTACCAGCATGGTTTCGCCGACCTGGACGGCCACCAATGGAAAGTGTTCTGGATGGACGAGAGCCGGGCAACGGCGCAGATGTAGCAGACGGCGGATGGCCATAATGGCCATCTCGACCACCCCCCTCTACAGGAGCCCCGCCCGATGTCCGATCTCTCGCTTGAACAGGCCCAGTCCATCGTCAACCAGGCGCTGGCCAAGGCCCGGCAGGACCATGCAGGCCGGCCGATCTGTGTCGCCGTCTGCGACGAACGCGGCCTTCTGCTGGCTTTCGCCCGCATGGACGGCGCGCCGGCACGCAGCGTGCGCATCTCGCAGGGCAAGGCCTACTCGGCCGCGCGCATGGGCGTGACGACACAGGCGGTGCTCGAGCGGCTGCACCGCGAGAAGATCGAGATCGGTTATTTCTGCGACCCGGAGATCACCGCCTTGCCCGGCGGATCACCGTTGAAAGATGGCGCGGGCCGCCTGGTCGGATCGGTCGGAGTCAGCGGCCTCACTTCGGCCGAGGACCAGGCATTGACCGACGCGATGGCGGCGACCATGCTCGCCGGCTGATCGCCGGCGCGGCGCAGACGGCGGCACGCGCGAAGGCCGCGCTGCCGTGTCAACCCAGCGCCACCGCACCACCATCGGCCAGTGCGACGATCTCGGCCTCGGAGAAACCGTGCTCCAGCAGCACCTCGCGGGTGTGCTGCCCGAAGGTCGGTGCCGGCCGCCGGATGTTGCCTGGCGTGGCGCTGAACTTCACCGGCACGCCTAGCGCCTGGGTGCGTCCAGCCACCGGATGGTCGAGTGCCACCACCATCTCGCGCGCGCGGGTCTGCGGGTCGACGGCCATCTCGCCGATGGTCTGGATCGGCCCGGCCGGAATGCCGGCCTCGTCCAGCGCGCGCAGCCACTGCGCGGTCGGGCGTTCGCGCAGGTGCGCGCCCAGCAGCCGGGCCAGTTCATCGCGGTTGCGCATGCGCGCGCTGTTGTCGATGAAACGCGCATCGGCGATCAGTTCCGGCGCGCCGACCAGGCGCGCGATCCGCTCCCAATTGGACTGGTTGGCACCACCGATGTTGATCCAGCCGTCCGCGGTTGGAAACGCCTGGTAGGGTGCAGCCAGCACATGGGCCGACCCCCCCGGGCCGGGCGACACGCCGGTGGCGAAAAAAATCGCCGCCTGCCAGGCGGTCTGGTGGATGCCAGCCTCCATCAGCGAGGTGTCGACGAACTGTCCCTGGCCGGTCTTGAGCCGGTGTACATAGGCCGATACGATGCCCAGTGCTGCCAGCATGCCGGCGTTCATGTCGGTGACCGGGCTGCCGACCTTGACCGGTGGCCCGCCGGGCTCGCCGGTGATGCTCATCAAGCCGGAGACGCCTTGCGCGATCAGGTCGAAACCGCCCTTGTCGGCCGAAGGTCCGGTGCGGCCGTAGCCGGAAATCGAGCAGTAGATCAGCGCCGGATTCAGCGAGTGCATCGCGTTGAAACCCAGGCCCAGCCGATCGAGCGCCCCTTTGCGGTAGTTTTCCGTCAACACGTCGGCGCGCTTGACCAGGGTGCGCAACACCTGCCGGCCGGCCTCCGTCTTCAGGTCCAGCGCGATCGCCCGCTTGTTGCGGTTCATCATCATGAAGGCCGCCGATTCGCCGTTCACACTGGGTTCGGCATAACGACGGGTATCGTCGCCACCCGGCATCTTCTCGACCTTGATCACCTCGGCGCCCAGGTCGGCCAGCAAGGCGCCGCAACTCGGCCCGGCCATGATCTGCGCCAGTTCGAGCACGCGCAGGCCGGCCAGCGGCCCGGTGGCCTGCGGCGATGAAGCCTGGTCCGCGCTCATATGCCCCATCCTGCGTAAACGGCTCGCAAAGAGGACCGGTGTGGTGTACGCGCGCTCATCGCCCGACGAACTCCGGCGCCTGCTTGGCCAGGAAGGCGCGATAACCGATGCGGAAATCCTCGCTGTCGTAGCAGCGGAAACCTTCATCGCGCTGTGCCTCGGACAGCGGCTCGCCGGCTTCGATTTCGCGCAGGAACTGCTTGTGCCAACGCGCCACCAGCGGCGCACCGGCCGCGATACGCGTCGCCGTCGCATAGGCCTCGGTCGCGACGTCGGCATCAGCGACAACCCGGTGCACCAGCCGGCGCTCCAGCGCCTCGCGCGCACCCAGGATGCGGCCTTCGAGCAGCAGTTCCAGCGCGCCGGCGCGTCCGGCCAGTTGCACCAACGCTGCCATCTCGGCATGCGCCATCACCAGGCCGAGCTTGTTGATCGGTACGCCGAAACGGCTGCTTTCGCCACAGATGCGCAGGTCGCACAAGGCCGCGATCTCGAGCCCGCCGCCGACGCAGATGCCTTCGATCAGCGCCACCGTCGGGTGGCGGC
>JBFJZP010000619.1:0-2409 GCA_041622095.1 Burkholderiaceae bacterium
CCAGAACCGCGCTGCGCTTGTGCACCCAGCCCATCGAGAACGCGAACGGCTCGTCCAGCGGTGTCGACAACACATGGGTGCGCACATCGACAATCTTCATGAACGGCCTCCAGCGACGCGCGTCATCGCGAAACATGCCCTCGGGCGACCGGTAGGCGGCACCGCCCACGGGCAGCATCGTGCGAACGCGGTCATTGGACGCTCTCCTTTGGCTGGCGGGCACTGGCAGACTTCGCGCCACGGCGCAGGAACTGGTCGCGCCGGCTCCGGGTGTCCTCCAGGTGATAGCTCATCGCCTTGACCGCAGCCTGGGAATCCCGTGCCAGCACGGCGTCGAGGATGGCCCGGTGCAGCGGCAAGGAGACCTGGTGATTGGCCTGCGCATCCCTGGCGGTGACTTGCAGCGACGTCACCATCGCGCTGCGGATCGCGTGGGCGATCGGCAGCAGGAAATTGTTGCGGCTGGCGCGCAGGCAGGCGATGTGAAACGCCAGGTCGGCGGCCATGAAAGCCTGGACATCTGCGCCGGCGGACTCCATGGCCAGGTAGGCGTCGCGCATGCGCGCGAAATCTTCCTCCGTTCCACGTTGCGCGGCCAGCGCCGCCGCGGCAGGCTCGACGATATGGCGCACCTCGATCAACTGCTCCAGCCGATCGGCCAGTTCGGCCGATGCCAGGTCCGGTGCCGGACCACCTGCCCAGCCGATGACGGATGGATCGAGCTGATTCCAGTCCAGCATCGGACGCACGATGGTGCCGCGTTTCTGCCGGGCTTCGAGCAGGCCCTTGGCCGACAACACGGTGATGGCCTCGCGCAATACCGTGCGGCTGACCGAAAACCGCGCCAGCAACTCACCCTCGCTGGGCAACAAGGCGCCCGGCGGATAACGGCCGGCAATGATGTCGCTGCCGATGGCATCGACCAGCTGGTCTTTCAGGCAGCGCCGCAACGGGGTTGCGCGATCCATATGTTCAGTGTGTATCAGCAAGGGGGGGGCCAGCCATCGGTCGCTTGTTCGAATAAGTCATATCGTATGACTTATTTTTCAATTTGCCGACCCGGGAAAACCCGATGATCCCGGCTGGTGGCCTTGTTGCGCAGCCTGGAGGCGGACACCTTTCGGCGACCGTAATGCCCGGGCCCGATATTCAGCCGGCTACCGAGGATGCCTTCAGTTCGGCGGCGTTGACACAGTTCAATGGACATTGCCCCGCGAGGATACGCCCGACCTCTGCCACCGTGCCGATGCCCATGCGCCGCATGCTGTCGCGCGTCAACCCCGCCGCATGCGGCGTCAACAACACGTTGTCCAGTCCCAGCAGGGGATGGCCCACCGCGAGGGGTTGGGTCGCGAAGACGTCGAGCGCCGCCCCAGCCAGGCGCGATTGCTGCAACGCAGTGACCAACGCCTGCTCATCGACCACCTCCCCACGCGACACATTGATCAGCACCGCGTCCGCAGCCATCAATGCGAGTCGGCGCCGATCCAGCAAACCTCGGGTTGCCGCGTTCAGCGGACACGTCAGCACCACGGCTTCGCTGCGCACGAGCAAGGTATCGAGGTCGACACCCGACACGAAAGACGGCAACGCGGCCAGATTGCGCTGATACCCCAGCACATGCATGCCAAAACCGAGATGCGCTATCTCCGCCAACCGGGTCCCGATGGCGCCAACACCGACGATGCCCAGCGTATGACCATGCAATTCAACCGCCTGGTCGGACAGCGCCCGGCTGTCGGCCCAACCGGCACAGCGCAAGCGTGTATCCATGCGCGCCGAATGGCGCCGCAGCTGCATCAGGACCCCCATCACATGCTCGGCCACCGCATGTCGGTTCGATCCCGGCACGTTGGCGACCGGAATACCCCGACGCGTGGCCTGCGCAAGTGGAATCATGTCGACACCGACACCATGGCGGACGATACCGCGCAACCGCGGCGCAAAATCGAGCAGATCCTGCGGCAACGCGGATCGCACCACCAGGACATCCACGTCCATCACCAGCCGGCGCAAGGTGTCGGCAGCGGCGTCCGGTGCCAGCATCACATCCGCCAGCGCCGCCAGTTCGGCCCCGGTCTGCGGATCGACGGCGCCGGTCAGCAGCAGCCGCGGCCGCCGACCTGGCTGCCCGCCGCTATCAGTCGGCCTTGACACCGGCTTCCTGGACCACCTTGGACCAGACCGCACGCTGGGCCTGGACATGGGCCGTGAACTGTGCCGACGTGCTGCCGACAGACTCCACGCCCAGCACCGCGAACTTCTCCTTCACGTCGGTCATGTGCAGAATCTTGACGATCTCCGCATTGAGTTTGTCGACGATCGGCCTGGGGGTGCCGGCCGGCGCGGCAAAGCCGAACCAGACGCCGACCTCGTAACCCGGAACACCGGACTCTGCCACGGTCGGAA
>JBFJZP010000620.1:0-2397 GCA_041622095.1 Burkholderiaceae bacterium
CGTCGATGCACTGTACGGTGGCATCGCAACACCGTCCGAGGCGGCGGGTGTCGGCGCAATGCTGTGCCTGCTCATGGTGGCGGTGATCTACCGGGTCTGGCGACCGCGCGACATGTGGCTGATCCTGCGCGACGGACTGCGTGAGTCGGGCATGCTGCTGCTGATCATCGGAACCTCCATCCTGTTCGGTTACATGATGTCCTCGTTGCAGGTAACACAAGCCGTGGCCGGGGCGATCGGCGACCTGCAGGTCAACCGCTGGGTGGTGCTCGCCGCGATCAACCTGATGCTGCTGGTGGCCGGCTGCTTCCTGCCGCCGGCCGCGATCATCCTGATGACCACACCGATTCTGATGCCGGTCATCACCGCGGCGGGCTTCGATCCGATCTGGTTTGGCGTCGTGCTGACGATCAACATGGAACTCGGTCTGATCACGCCGCCGGTGGGACTCAACCTGTTCGTCATCAACGGAATCACGCCGGACGTGCGACTGACCACCATCCTGCGTGGTGCCTTCCCGTTCATGCTGTGCATGATCCTGTCGATCGTGATCCTCTGCGTGTTCCCGGAGATCGCCACCTGGCTGCCGTCCAAGGTCATGGGTTGACCACCTGATGGAGGCGAACTCCCGCAACTGGTCGAGCAACGCGGATAACCGCAAAGAGCGGCTGGCGCGCGCTGCGCCCTTCGCCAGCGGCAAACAGGTGCAGTCCGACGCCACGGTGGCGTTGCTCGGTGCAGTGCTGGAGTCAGGCGACAGGGTCTGCATCGAAGGAAACAACCAGAAGCAGGCCGATTTCCTGGCCCGCTGCCTGACCCGGCTCGACCCGGCACAGGTGCACGACCTGCACATGGTGCAGTCGGTGCTGGCCCTGCCCGAGCACCTGGACCTGTTCGACAACGGCATCGCGTCGAAGCTCGACTTCTCGTTTTCAGGCCAGCAAAGTGCGCGTCTGGCCACGATGGTGTCGACCGGACAGATCCGGATCGGTGCCATCCATACCTACCTGGAGTTGTTCGCGCGCTACTTCATTGACCTGACGCCACGCGTGGCACTGGTCTGCGCGCAGTCAGTGGATGCACAAGGCAACCTCTACACCGGCGCCAATACCGAAGATACGCCAGCCATCGTGGAGGCCACCGCGTTCAAGAGCGGTATCGTCATCGTCCAGGTCAACGAACTGGTGGACAAGGTGCCGCGGATCGATATTCCGGGCGACTGGGTCGACTTCGTCATCCTGGCGCCGGAGCCCAACGTCATCGAACCGCTGTTCACCCGGGATCCGGCACAGATCTCCGAGATCCAGGTATTGATGGCGATGATGGCGATCAAGGGCATCTACGCCGAATACGGCGTGCAGCGGCTCAACCACGGCATCGGCTTCGACACTGCAGCAATCGAATTGCTGCTGCCGACCTACGCCGATTCGCTGGGCCTCAAGGGCAAGATCTGCCAGCACTGGGCCTTGAATCCGCATCCCGCACTGATCCCCGCGATCGAGGCCGGCTGGGTCGAATCGGTGCATTCCTTCGGCTCCGAACTCGGCATGGAGAACTACATAGGGGCCAGGCCAGACGTGTTTTTTACTGGCACCGACGGCAGCATGCGCAGCAACCGCGCCATGTGCCAGGCGGCCGGCCACTATGCCTGCGACATGTTCATCGGATCGACGCTGCAGATCGACCTCGATGGCCACAGTTCCACGGCCACGCTGGGGCGCATCTCCGGCTTCGGCGGTGCCCCCAATATGGGTGCCGATGCGCGCGGTCGGCGCCATGCCACGCCCGCCTGGCTCAAGGCAGGGGCGCAGGCGCGCCAGGGCCGCACCGGTGTCAGCGCCATGCCGCGCGGGCAGAAGCTGGTGGTCCAGATCGTGGAAACGTTCCGCGAACACATGCAACCGGCTTTCGTCGAAACACTCGACGCCTGGCAACTCGCCGAGCAGGCGGGGATGGAAATTCCACCGGTCATGATTTATGGCGACGACGTGACCCATATCCTGACCGAAGAGGGCATTGCCAACCTGCTGCTGTGCCGCACCGACCAGGAGCGCGAACAGGCGATCCGGGGCGTGGCCGGATACACACCGGTGGGCCTGGCGCGCGACCGGCGCATGGTCGAGAACCTGCGCGATCGCGGCGTGATCCAGCGTGCCGAAGACCTCGGCATCGACAAGCGGCTGGCGACACGCAGCCTGCTGGCGGCGCGCAGCATGCGCGACCTGGTGCGCGCATCGGGCGGCCTGTACGACCCGCCCAAGCGCTTTCGCAATTGGTGAGAACACAATGGAAACCCTGCAGTTCACGTATCCCGGTCGACACGTCGCGGGGGCGTTCACGCCGATCCTGGTCGGCGTGGTCGGCTCGGGCAATCTCGAGGTCATGCTCGAGCCACAG
>JBFJZP010000621.1:0-2397 GCA_041622095.1 Burkholderiaceae bacterium
CGGATTCACTCGCGCCGTGCCCAGGGTACCAAGGGTATCCGAAGTCCGGCAAGCGTCGCCCGGATCGCCTGGCATCGCCTGCGCCGGTATTCGTCGTCGGCGTTATCCTGTAGGGCTGCGAACGCCCTGGCGCTCGTCGGCCGGCAGGCGGCCAATCCGTGCGGGCAACTGAACAAGGAAGTGCATGAAAAAAGGTGGCAAGACCCGTCTCGAACGATTCATCGCCCGTGTGGTCGGTCAACGAACCTGCATCGATGCGGCGGCGCAGCGCACCAGTGCGCTGGCCGGCAACGTCTGGGAGGTCGGTCTGGGCAATGGCCGGACTTACGACCACTTGCGCGACCGTTTCGCCGGCCGCGACGTGATCGTGTTCGACCGCCAGGTGATGGCCCATCCGGACTGTATTCCGCCGCAGGAGATGATGCGCCTGGGCGATTTTCGCGAGACCATTGCCGCCGAGGTCGAGCGCAGTGCCGGGGCCGTCGCGGTGATCCATGCCGATATCGGCAACGGCAATGTGGCCGAAAGCCGTGCGCTGGGCCGTTGGCTGACACCATTGTTCGTGCGTGCCCTGGCGCCCGGTGGATGCCTGGTCGGCGACCAGCCGATGGAGGACCCGGCGCTCGAGTCGATTGCGCTGGCCGACATCGGCGCCACCGACATGCCGGCCGACACCTATTTTCTGTACCGCAAGCGCGCCTGATGCGCAGCGACGCCGCCATGCCGGCGGCAGGCGGGGCGCCGGGCTGACCACCGGGACGGCAGGTGGTGTGTGTCGTCGGTGCCTGGCTCAGCGGCGTTGCGCGAATTCGCGGTCGCGTGCGCCACGCAAGGCACCGGTCAAGGCCGTCAACTCCTGGCTCAGCAGTTCCAGCAGGTCTTCCATCGTGGCGATACCGGCCAAACGGCCCTTGTTGTCCTCCATCACCAGCCGGCGCAGGCCGTTGTCGCGCATCAACTCGATCGCATCCATCAGGTCCATCTCGGGCGTGGCCCGCACCGGATCGACCGACATGATGTCACCGGCGGTGAATATCGCCGGATCCAGGCCTTCGGCCATCAGGGCCAGCACCAGGTCACGGTCGGTGATGATGCCGACCGGACGGGTTTTTTCCTCGGCGTCGACCACCACCAGTGCGCCGACATGGTGGTGCCGCATCAGCTGGGCTGCGACCAGGGCCGAGGTTTCAGGTTCCACGACCGCAACAATCGTGCTGGCGAGATCTTTCAGGCGGATCGGCATGGCGGGCTCCTTCCGGTAGCTTGGCCGCCATCGGCGGCGGTTCGGGTTTCGACAGATCCCGGCGTCGGCCGTGACCGAGTGGCAGCAACATGTGCCTCCTATGCTTCTCTTATCGCATGAATACCGGAATCTGGTTTGCGGCTGCGCAAACACGAGCCGATAACTCCCAAGAAAACGCCGGGCCGCTCCCAATTTTTTTTGCACCCCCTCGGGGGGCCTGGCGAAGCCAGGGCTGGGGGCAGTCAGAAGAATCGCTTGCGGCTTGCCGGGGACAGTTCGGCCACGCTCTTGAGTGCCAGCCGCTCCAGCGTACGTGCCGCCGTCGCTGTCGCCACATCGATGCCCAGACCGGCCTGCGCCGGCCAGCGCGCATCGATTCGCAGGTAACGGTCGTCCAGCCGGTCCTCCATGATCGCCTGCACATGTTGCTGCTGCACCGCGATCAGTGTCAGGATCAGGCGCCCATCGCTGAGCCAGCCGACCGCGCCGGCGTCTTCGTCTACCGGCTCGCCGGGTTGATAACCGGCGGTGGCGGTTCCGACCGACACCATGCGGATCCGGGCCGGGTCGACCTGCATGAAGTGCTGCGCCTCATGCATGGCGACCTGGTCCGGCGCGACCGCGAACAGGCCGCCATCGGCATACAGGCGATCGCCGATACGCACCGACGGGAAATAGGCCGGCGCGGCGCAGGTGGCCAGCATGATGTCGACCACCGACAGGTCTTCGTCGCCGCGCGAGGCCTCGCCATGGGGCGTCTTGAACACCTTGGTGACGCTGCGGCTGACGTCGACCGCAGGTATCACCAGCGCATGCCGGGCGTCGGCCAGCGTAGCGTCGCCGAAGTGACGCTGCAGTGCGTCGCGCAACATCCGTCCGTCGTATTTCGGGCCCATCACCGAACGCGACAGGTCGAGCAGGCGGGTCATCGCACCCGAGGGGAGGTCGCGGCCGGAAAAGACTTCCTCGCCACGGGTCTTGAACAGGTCGACGATGACCGACAGCGGCAACTCGAAAGCCACTGCCATGGCCAGCAGGCCACCGACCGAGGTGCCTGCGACCAAGTCGAAGCGCCGGCCCAGGGGCTCGCCGAGTTGTTCTTCCAGTTCGGCCAGCACGACAGCGGTGTACAGGCCCAGGTAGCCGCCGCCGGA
>JBFJZP010000622.1:0-2395 GCA_041622095.1 Burkholderiaceae bacterium
CGAAGGGCAACGGCATGGTGCGTTCCTTCGTGCTGGCGATTGCTGCGCATCTGGTGCTGGTGGGCGCGTTGACACTCGGTGTGCAGTGGAAACGCACTGCGCCGACGGTAGATGTCGAAGCGGAGTTATGGTCGGCGGTGCCGCAGGCCGCAGCGCCCAAGCTGGTCGAAGCCCCCCCGCCGCCGCCGCCCGCCCCTGTGGTGCCGGCGCCAGCACCACCACCACCGGCACCGGTGGTCAAGACACCGGATGCGGATATCGCGCTCGAGCGCGAGAAGCAGGAGCGGCTGGAGCAGGAGAAACGCCTGGCCGCGGAAAAACTCGCGCTGGAAAAGAAGCTGGCGCTGGAAAAACTCGAACGTGAAAAACTCGAACGCGAAAAACGCGAGCAGGAAAAGAAACTCGCGCTGGAAAAGAAGCGCCAGCAAGACCTGAAACTGGCGCAGGAGAAAAAGCAGCGCGAGGAAGAAGCGAAGAAGCGCGAAGAAGAGGAAAAGAAGCGCCAGCTTGCCTTGAAGGCCAAACAGGATGCACTCAAGGCCCAGCAACAGGCGGCGCTGGAGAAGCAGGAGACGATCAAACAGGAGATCCTGCGCAAGGAGAACATCCAACGCATGACCGGGCTGGCCGGCGCCACCGGCGGTCCGGCGGCCACCGGCACGGCGCTGCGGGCCAGTGGCCCGTCGCGCAGTTATGGCGGCCGTGTCAGTGCCATCGTCAAGCCCAATATCGTGTTCATCGAGGACACGCAGGACAACCCGGTGGCCCTGGTCGAGGTCCGCGCTGCGCCGGACGGCACCATCGTCGGGCGCAAGCTGATCAAGAGCAGCGGCAACAAGGCATGGGACGAAGCGGTGCTCAAGGCGATCGACAAGACCGCGGCCTTGCCACGCGACATCGACGGCACGGTGCCGCAACTGCTGGAAATCAACTTCCGCCGCCGCGACTGACGCGGCCGTCGGTCGAGCGCCCACGCCGCCAATGGGGCCGGCGGGCGGGTCGCAGATTCACTCGTAGACGATGACCGCCTGTCCCTGCTCCGCCTGGGCACGCCACTGCGCCAGCGCAGCATCGGTCGGATAAAAACGCATCGCATCCGACAATTGCAACTCGGCACTCGCGCCGCCCTCTTCGCCCTGGCGCGTCACCTGCAGCCGGATACCCAGGCCGCGCACCAGTTCGCCGTGCTCGGTCTGCTCGGCGCGGGCCGGGAAGTCCTGCAACATGCGCGCCACGTCCGGCGCATGCCCGTTGACCGCCACGCGCAGGAACTTGCCAAAGCGGCACCGTGCCTGGTCCAGGTCCCAGATCTGGTTGACGGTCAACTGGATGCCACCGCTGAACCGATCCGGTTGCACCTTGCCCATCACGATGATCAACTGGTCGTCCTTGAGCAGATCGCGGTGCGCGTTGATCAGCGATTCATCGGCACGCGCCTCGATCACGCCCGACTTGTCATCGAGCTTGAACAAGGCCAGCTTGCCGCGTTGACCGTTGATCACACGCAGGTCGTTGACGATGCCGGCCAGCAACTGCGGCTCGCGCGTGTCGATCAGGTCGTCGATCTGGCGTTTGGCAAAACGCCGCACCTCGAGCGCGACTTCGTCGAACAAATGCCCGGACAGGTAAAAACCAATCGCGGTCTTCTCCTGCGTGAGTTGCTCCTTGATGCCCCATGGCAACACATCCACCAGGTCCGGCGGCTGCGAACTCGAGCCATGGTCATCGTCGCCCATGTCGAACAGGCCGCCCTGGTTGGCATTGGCCTCGCAGTTGGAGGCGAATTCGAATGCCAGGTCGATGGTCGCGATCAGCGATGCCCGGTTGCGCTGCAGGTTGTCGAAGGCGCCGGCCTTGATCAAGGCCTCCAGGCAACGCTTGTTGAGCCGGGTGCGATCGACCCGGCGGCAGAAGTCGAACAGGCTGGTGAACGGGCCATCGGCCTCGCGCGCGGCCACCAGCGACTCGATTGCCAGCTGGCCGGTGCCCTTGACCGCACCCAGGCCGTAGCGGATCACCTTGTCCGACACCGGCTCGAAACGGTAACGTCCACGGTTCACGTCCGGCGCCTCGAACGTCATGCCCAGCTTGATCGCATCCTCGAACAACAGCCGCAACTTGTCGGTGTTGTCCATCTCCACCGTCATGTTGGCGCAGAAGAACTCGGCGGTGTAATGCACCTTGAGCCAGGCGGTGTGATACGCCAGCAGGGAATACGCGGCAGCGTGCGACTTGTTGAAGCCGTAGCCGGCGAACTTCTCCATCAGGTCGAAGACCTCATCGGCCTTGTCCTGGCTGATGTTGTTCCTGGCCGCACCGTCGCGGAAGATCTGGCGATGCTCCGCCATCTCCTCGGCCTTTTTCTTGCCCATCGCACGGCGCAACATGTCGGCGC
>JBFJZP010000623.1:0-2394 GCA_041622095.1 Burkholderiaceae bacterium
GCTCGATGTGCAGGCGGTGGCCACGCGTGCCGCCATCGGCGAAGACGGCCCAGGTCCGGTGGCGGCGCCCACGGCGCCGGCCCTCACACCGGCCAGACCGCGCCGTTCTCGTTGAGGATCGCGTCGAGCGCGATGTCGTGCGGCTCCGACTCCAGATCGGGCAGAAACCCTTGCGTGAAGCCCAGGCCGACGGTGAACGGCCGCGGCTCCAGGCTGGCCAGCGTGCGGTCGTAGAAGCCACCACCGTAACCGAGCCGATGGCCGCCAGGGCCATAACCGACGCAGGAGATGAACAGCAAGGTGGGCACGATCACCTCGGTGTCCTTGGGTTTGGGAATACCGTAGGCATCCTCCTCCATGCGGCAACCCGGATACCAGGCGTGGAACACCATGGTCTTGTGCACCTTGTCGACCACCGGCAGGCCGATGCGACGCGGTTGCGGCTGGTCGATCAGTTCACCGTCTTCTTTCCAGCGGTGCAGCGCCGGCAAGGGGTCGAACTCACCCTTGATCGGCCAGTAGGCGCCGATCACGGTGTCGGGGCGACCGACCAGCCAGATCCGCATTACGTCCTGCAACAGGGCCGCACGTTGCTGGCGGTCCTTCATGTTCAAGCGTTGGTCTATCAGTGCCTTGCGAAGGGATTTCTTCTCCTGCGCTTGCCTGCCTTCGGAGTTGTCCATAATCTCGCTATGAAGTTTGCTGGCATTTTGACATCTATCGCCGTGCTCCTGACCACGGCACTGGCTTCGCCTGCCATGGTCCATGCGCAAGGCACGCCCATCAGCAAGGCCGACGAGGCGGTGCTGGAGATGAAGGACGCCTTTCGCAAGGCCGACCGCAAGCGCCTGGCTGCCTTGTTGCCGCAGGCCCGCGGCCATGTGCTCGAGCCCTGGGCCGCCTACTGGGAACTGCGTGCCCGGCTGGTCGATGCGTCGAACGATGAAATCCGCGCCTTCCTGCGCAAATACGCCGGCACCTACCAGGAGGACCGCCTGCGCAACGACTGGCTGCTGCTGCTCGGCCAGGTCCGCGACTGGGCCACCTTCATGGCGGAATATCCCAGTTTCCGCATGAATGACGACCGCGAAGTGCGGTGTTATGCGCTGCTGACCGACTTCAACGCAACCGGTGCCGACGTAGCCGCGCAGGTCGAGTCCTTGTGGCTGGCCCAGCGCGAGGCCGACGATGGCTGCGCCCTGGCGGCGGAAGAACTCATCAAGGCCCGCAGGATGAAGCCCGAGGTGGCATGGCAACGCGCCCGCGCCGGCATGGAGGCCGGCCGGCTGTCGGTGGTCACCCAGGCGATCGGCCTGCTCAACCCGGACTGGACCAACAAGGTCAAGACCATCTTCACCGGCCCGGGCCGTTACCTGGACGAGAAACACACCGCATTGCTGCCGCGCACCAAGGAGTTGGTCACGCTGGGCCTGATCCGGCTCGCGGCCGACGATCCGGCCGCGGCGGCGGAGCAACTGGACAAGCTGCGCTGGCGGACCCAGCTGACGCAGGAGGAACGCAGCCATGTCTGGGGCGTGATCGGCAAACGCCTGGCGATGCGCCTGTCCGACGAGGCGCCGACCTATTTCGCGAAGGCGCAGGACCAGTACCTGCAAGCGGAGCACCTGGAATGGAAGGTGCGCGCCGCGCTGCGCGCCGGCCAATGGACGCAAGTGCTCGATGCCACGGCCGCGATGAACGAGACCCAGCGCATGGATCCGACCTGGATCTATTGGCGTGCGCGCGCCGTGATGTCGGCCGGCCGACCGGCGGTGGAACGCGCCCAGGCCACCGCGATGTTCGAGAGCATTGCCAGCGTGCGGGGTTTCTACGAGCAGCTGGCGCTGGAGGAACTCGGGCGCAAGATCACGGTGCCGCCGGCGCCGGAACCGCTGACGGACAAGGAAAAGGAAACCGCCCGGGCCAACCCGGCGCTGGTGCGCAGCGTCTATGCGATGAATCTCGGCCTGCGCGGCGAAGGCAACCGCGAATGGAACTACGCGGTGCGCCTGCATGAGCCCGGCGGCATGGACGACCGCAAGCTGCTGGCCGCGGCCGACCTGGCCTGCGAGCGGCAGGACTGGCAGAACTGCATCAATACCAGCGAGCGCACCCGTGGCTTCATGGCCTTCAACCAGCGTTTTCCGATGCCAATGCATGATGCGGTGATCCCGCGTGCGCGCGAGATCGGCCTGGATCCTGCCTATGTCTACGGCCTGATCCGCCAGGAGAGCCGCTTCCTGATGGATGCGCGCTCGGGTGTCGGCGCCTCCGGCCTGATGCAGGTGATGCCCGCCACCGCGCGCTGGACCGCGAAGAAGATCGGCATGACCGACTTCAAGCCGCAACAGATCAACGACCGTGACGTGAACATCGCGATCGGCACCGCCTACC
>JBFJZP010000624.1:0-2381 GCA_041622095.1 Burkholderiaceae bacterium
CCCCACGCGAACGCACCGAGCGCGGCGGCAATGTTGACCAGGAAGATCAGCATCATGGTATCGGTCTGCTGGAATCCCAGCACCTGCTCCGCGTACACCGCCGCCAGCGCGACGACGACCGAGATGCCGGCCTGGTAGGCGACCGCGCAGGCCAGCAGCCAGGCGAAATCCTCGAAGCGGCGCGCTTCGCGCCAGGTACGGTGCAGTCGCGCCAGCGACGCGCCGATGCCGGCCTGCTCCAGCCCCTGCGCCTGCGGCACGGCACGCTCGCGCAGCAGCGTGAACGTGGCCACCGAGGCCAGTGCATAGATGCCGGCGGTGATCAGCATCGTGACCGGAACGAAGTGCGCGGCGGGAATGCCCCGACCCTGCGCCCACAACACGTAGGCCAGCGACAGGCCCAGCGTCAGCATGCCACCGAAATAACCGAAGCTCCAGCCCCAGCCCGATACCCGCCCCAGGCTGTCGCGGCGCGCCAGTTCCGGCAGGAAGGCCGCGATCAGCGATTCACCATAGGTGTAGAACAGGTTCGACAACACGATCGCAACCACCGCCAGTGCCAAGTCGCCCGGTCCGACACCGGCCAGCGCCACCGTGGCCAGCACGCAGCCGGCGGTGGACAGCAGCAGCAGCCGTTTCTTGGCCGCGCGCAGGTCGGCGAAGGCGCCCAGCGCGGGCATGGTCAGCATCACCAGCAGGCTCGACAGCGCCAGCGCGCCGGTCCACGCCAGCGTGGCCCAGACCGCGCCGCCAGCCACGCCACCGACGAAATAGGCGCCGAACACCGCCGTCAGCACGACGGTCGTGTAGCCCGAGTTCGCGAAGTCGTACATGGCCCAGCCGAAGACTTCACGCTTGCGCACGCCGGGGTTCAATGCATCCTGGGGAAAAACGGCCATGCGCCATTATGTGGGCGTGCCGGTCCGGAGGGACTGCCAATTTGCCGGCCGCTGGCGTCGACCATGCGTTGCCGGGAACTGAAAGATTGGAGGCTGCGGCACGACTACTGTTGCATGGAACATGCGCAACCACGATCGGACAAGGTACTGAGCTGGCTTGGCCAATGGCGCGACAACCCCGGGCACCGCCTGCCGGCGCGGGTGGAGCGCTCGCTCGGCGAACTCGACCGCAGGAGCGAGGTCCTGATCGGCTGGGTGCAGGCCGCGCTGATCTCGGTGCTCGGTGCCTTGTATCTGGTCGCGCCGGGCACCGCGCCCTCCGACGCGGCCTTCCACCCGGTTCCCTGGGCGCTCGGCAGTTACGGCGCCTTCACCGCCGTGCGGCTGGTGCTGGCCTACCGCGGGCGCCTGACGCTGCCGCTGCGGGTGGTGTCGGTGCTGGTGGACATCGGAATGCTGATGGTGACGATCTGGAGTTTTCACCTGCAATACGGACAACCGCCCGCGTTCTACCTCAAGGCGCCGACGCTGCTGTACGTGTTCATCTTCATCGTGCTGCGTGCATTGACATTTGCGCCGGCCTATGTGCTGTTCACTGGACTGGCGGCCGCCGCGGGATGGCTGGCGCTGCTGTCGTACGCCTTGATGGCGCCCGGCGGCGCAGAATTGGTGACGCACGACTATGTGCAGTACATGACCTCGGCCAGCATCCTGATCGGCGGCGAGGTCGACCGGGTGGTGTCCATCCTGATCGTCACCGTCGTGTTGTCGGTGGCCGTGGCGCGGGCGCGCCAGTTGCTGTTCAACGCGGCCGGCGACCAGGCCGCGGTATCGCAGTTGTCGCGCTTCTTTGCGCCCGAGGTGGCCGAACGCCTGTCCAGCGCCGATGAACTGCTGCATTCGGGCGATGGCGAGCAGCGCCAGTGCGCGGCGATGTTCGTCGACCTGCGGGGCTTCACGACCATGGCCTCGGAGCTGCCGCCACGCGCGCTGATCGACATCCTGCGCGGCTACCAGGCGATCGCGGTGCCGATCATCCATCGCCACAATGGCAGCATCACCACCTACCTGGGCGA
The DNA here is from genome assembly GCA_041622095.1 of Burkholderiaceae bacterium. GTDB lineage: Bacteria > Pseudomonadota > Gammaproteobacteria > Burkholderiales > Burkholderiaceae_C > CAISIP01. The sequence goes on from JBFJZP010000624.1 coordinate 1,976, forward strand.
CGGCATCATGGTGACCTTCGGTGCCACCCAGCCGTCCAGCACCTACTGCGCCGACGCCTTGCGTTGCGCGCAGGAATTGCTGCAGGCCTTGGAGGCCTGGCGTTTGCGGCGCGAAGCCGCCGGGCAGCCGGCCCCCGGCGTGGGCATGGGCGTGGACACCGGCACCGTCACCTGTGGCGTCATCGGTGACGAAGGCCGGCTGGAATATGCGGTGATCGGCAACCCGGTGAACCGGGCCGCCAAGCTGCAGAACCATACCAAGGTCGAATCGGTCGGCGGACTGGCCAGTGTCGCCTGCCTGCGCAAGGGGCAGGAACAGGGTTACCAGCCGCAGGCCAAGCATGTGGAGTTGTCCGGTCGCAAAGTCGCTGGTGTCATTCAGCCGATGGACCTGGCGGTGCTGGCG
>JBFJZP010000625.1:0-2378 GCA_041622095.1 Burkholderiaceae bacterium
AGGTCGTCGGTGAAGCTGGCCTTGATCTCCAGATTGGTCAGTCGGTGGTCAATATGTTCTGCTTGGTCCATGGTGCTATTGGACATCACATCCGGACATCACATCCGGCCCGTGCCATGCACCGGTCGGCATCCGCTGCAACTATCAGGGTTCGCAATCCTTGAAGTTGCGCTGCCGGCATGCCAGCGCCAGGGTTCGTGCCTGCGCCTGCTGCTCCGGGCTGAGTGCGCGCGCCAGAACTGCGCGGTTCTTGGCCGCTCCGCCGACGCCGGCTTCGGCGCTGAGCGTGAACCACATCGTGGCCCGGACCAGGTCGCGCGGGACGCCGACGCCTTCGAAATACATGCCGCCGAGATTGAACTGTGCGCCGCCATGACCTTGCGCCGCCGCCAGCCGGTACCAGCGCACCGCATGCTCAGGGTCCTTCTCGACGCCCTGGCCGAAGTCGTATTTCACGCCCAGGTTGAACTGCGCAACCGGATGGCCCTGGCGCGCCAGCGTCAGCAAGGTCTCCAGGTCCGGCTCCGGATTCTCGGGTGTCTCGGCCGCCGCAGGGGGTGTCGGGGTCGCTTGTTGCGCATGCAAGGTCCAGGGCCAGCACAAGGCGCCGATCAGCAGCGCGACATGCGTGGTGCGGCGTACAAGTCTGGCGCCGCAGGTGGCGCCGCTTGCCACACCCGCCGGCCCGCGATCAGGCACCGCCACGCAAAGCTCCATGCACTCTGGCCACCAGCCAGCCGACCGGCAAACCCAGTGCATCAGCCAGCAGGTCGGCCCATTCGGCACGGCGGTATCCGGTGAAGGACTGCAGCACTTCGATCAGGCCGCCATAGGCGAGCAGGCCGACCAGCACCAAGGGCGTTTGCGCCGGATAGGCACGGCAACCGAGCAGTGCCAGCAACGCGAAGCCCGCCATGTGATTGGCCTTGTCCCAACCCAGTGATGGCGCGTCGGGCTCGAGTGGGGCCAGCGACAACACCATCACGGTCAATGCCGCCAGCCCGAACAGCCAGCGCAAGATCGTCTGCGTGTTGTCGATTTTTCTGGAAAGTAATTTGTCCGCCATCCTGGCAACCGGTGTGAGAGTGTTGATCAAAAACCCGTTGCGCCAACCGCAGTCCCGAAAAACAGGAACAAATTGGCCAATACGTCGCGCGATTGGCATCCGGTTGGCGCCGGGGCTCGGTTGCGCGATAGTATCGGTCAACCTTCGGATCCTGAGAGGCCTGAATTGAATTCCACCGCATCGATTGCACTGTCGGGCATGAATGCCGCACAAACCCGGCTGCGTGCGTCTGCACACAATGTGGCCAACCTGGCGACCGAGGGTTTTCAGCGTCAGCAGGTGCAGCAGACGCCGCAGCCCGGTGGTGGCGTGACGGCGCAGATCGGACGCGCCGACGTTCCGGGTGCCGACCTGGCACAGGACGTGGTCGACCAGCTGGCGGCCAAGAACGCTTTCCTGGCCAATCTCGCGGTATTCAAGACCAGCAACAAGATGGCCGGTGTCCTGCTCGACGAACGCGCCTGAGACTCGCGCTCGGGCGGCAGAAGTCTCTTCAACACAACACGCCATCGCGCGCCGGAGCTTGGCGCCGTGACGCGCGTGCAGTCCAGCGCCTGGTGATACGGCGCACGCGGCGAGGGATCGTTCGGGTTCTGCGCCGGATCAAAGCGCCGGGCCGGCTGCCGATGTCCAATACCTGCAGAGCGACACATCTTTCGTGTGGCCATGGTTTGGCGGGGTTGACATGAACGGATGGGTGCGCTTTGGCTTGGCGGCTGGGTTTTTGCTGGTGTCGGCGTGGGCGCCGGCGTCGGCCGAATGGACGAAAGTGGCCAGCGGCGAGCAGGACGATTTCTATCTCGGCAGCGAGGTGTCGAAGAAGTTCGGCTCCCACATCATGGTCTGGGTGTTGCGTGACCACCTCGGGCCGCGTTATGGTGAGCATGGCGCGTATCAATCTTCCAAGGACCAGATCGAGATCGATTGCCGGCAACGGCGGATCCGGTTGATCTACTCCTCGGACCACCCGAAAGCCATGGGTCAGGGTGCCTTCATCCACTCCCGTCATGGGCCGATGAGCTGGAACGCGGTCGATCCGCGCTCGACCCTGAATCGCATCGTCAGCATCGCCTGCGCGCGGCGTTGATTGGCGCAGCACTGTCCGATGGCCCGTCGCTGCTGCGTGGCCCGGCCTTAGTCTGACTTGGCCGGTGCGCCGGGACTTTTCATCGCGGCGGCGTGGCGTTCGGCACTTTCCTTGTATTGCGCATGTTCCGGCACCAGTTCGGACAGGCGCGTGTAGATCGCAAACAGCTTGTCAGCCGCGGTTTCCGACAAGGCCTTGGCGACCAGATCGCGGATCTCCAGCTCG
>JBFJZP010000626.1:0-2370 GCA_041622095.1 Burkholderiaceae bacterium
ACTGGGTATCACGCAGGCCCGCTGGGTCCATGACTACTTCCGGACCCGACCACGGCTGCGGGATGCCGACCTGGCCGGCTTCGTGCAGCGTGGTGTGTTGTTGCCGGTGCAGGTGCAGGGATGGGATGCGCCGGCGTATGTCCATGCCGCCAACCGGCCGCTGCTGTCGCGTGCTTTGCGGGGCGCGCTGCAGCCGACGCACACCACGGTGCTGTCGCCGTTCGACCCGCTGGTGTGGGACCGCGAACGCCTGGCGACGATGTTCGATTTCGACTATCGCATCGAGTGCTACACGCCCGAGGCGCAGCGCCGTTATGGCTATTTCGCGCTGCCCTTGCTGCATGCCGGCGAACTGGTGGGCCGGGTCGATGCCAAGGCCCATCGGCGCGAGGGACTGTTCGAGCTCAAGTCATTGCATCTGGAGCCCGGCTTCCGTCCGGACGACGCATTTGCCCCGGCGCTGGCGCAGGCGCTCGCTCGCTGCGCATCCTGGCATGAAACGCCGGCGGTCGTGGTCAGCCGGTGCCGGCCGGCGGCTTTTGCGCCGGTCCTGCGCCGCGCCTTGCGGGCGCTGCCAGGCGTGCCGGCATGACAACATCGATCGTTTTCGATTTCGGCGCGGTCTTGTTCGGCTGGCGTCCGGACCTGCTGGTGGCACAACGGTTTGCACGACAGGCTGCGACGCCGCAGGCGGCGCAGGTGCTGGCGCGTGCGATCTTTCACCATGCAGACTGGTTGTCGTTCGACCGTGGCGTGCTGGACTTGCCGGTCGTCGTCGATCGCACCGCAACGCGCCTGGGTTTGCCGCGCGCTGACTTGGCCGATCTGATGTCCGGTATCGGCGAGTACTTGACGCCGATTCCCGAGACGCTGGACCTGCTGGCACGATTGCGCCGACGCCGACAACAGGCCGATGATCTGCGTCTGTTCTACCTGTCCAACATGCCGGCGCCATTTGCCCGTGTGCTGGAGCTGCGCCATGAGTGCCTGCGCTGGTTCGACGGCGGCGTGTTTTCCGGTGACGTCGGCCTGCTCAAGCCGGAGCCGGCGATCTTCGCCTTGCTGGAGTCGCGCCACGCGCTGGTGCCGCACCAGGCGATCTTCATCGACGATTCGGCCGCCAACGTGGACGCCGCGCGTGCCCGTGGCTGGCGCGCCATCGAGTTCCGCAGTGCGGATCAACTTGCAGCGGATCTGCATCGGCTGATCAACTGAACCGCCGCAGCAGCCGGACGGTCAAGCCCTTGCCGAGGGCGTCGAACATGTTGGTGCCGGTCAGTTCCGGGTGCTTCGCCGCGGCGCGCGATGGTGTGCGATGCGCGGCGCAACTGTGTCCCGTTTCCGACATGACGCAGGACATGCGGCAGGAATAGCCGCATTTCGCTTGATTGACATCTTGTCACGGTGCTAGTGTGCGATGGATCACCATGCCGGCCGGGATTGCTTGGCGTATTGAGCCCGCGCATACCAGGAAGCCGCACCGATGCAAAACCATGGATCCACATTCGACGTTCGCCTTGCCGTGACCGGGCAGGACTTCCAGGACGCGTGCACGGTACGCGCCAGCGCTTATGGACACCACGACCCGGAGTTGGTCGATCGGTTCGGCGCACCCGACGCGCTCGACACCGCGGAAGGTACCGCGGTCCTGATCTGCTGCGATCGCGCCACCGGACAATGTGTCGGGACGCTGCGGATCCAGGTCAGCGGCTTCGGTCCGTTGGTACTCGAGTCAAGCCTGCGTTTGCCCGATTGGCTGCGCAACCGGCCACGGGCGCAGATATCCCGACTGGCGGTGTTGCCGGGTACCTCGACCCTGGTCAAGTTGTTGCTGATGAAGGCCAGCTACCAGTATTGCCTGGCCACCCAGGTGCGCTGGATGGTGATTGGCGCACGTTCGGCTGCGCTGATCCGCAACTATCGCAGCCTGGGTTTCGCGGATGTGTTCGAGCCAGGCTCCTGGCACGCGTTGGCCAGCGGCGGCGGCCTGCCGCACCAGATCCTGACGCTGGATGTCGAAGGCGCGCAGGCCGCATGGCAGGCGACCAAGAACCGCCTGCTCGGTTTCATGACCGAACCCGCCGGTGCGGCATTGCTGGCAGGGGCTGCCAACGAAGGCTGGAGCCCGCTTTCGCAGGAGCGGATGCAAGCCTGAGGCCGGCAGCTCCCGGCTGCTGTGCATGACCGCCAGCTGGATGCCTGCGCAGCATGAAAAAAACCCCGCAGCGTGTGAACGCTGCGGGGTTTCCTGTCTGGAGTCTGGGCCGGGCGCTTTGACGCAACCCGGCTGGACGTGAGGGCTGGCAGGCCGCGACAAGCGCGATCTGTCGGCCCCCGGGCTGGATTACATGCCCATGCCGCCCATGCCGC
>JBFJZP010000627.1:0-2369 GCA_041622095.1 Burkholderiaceae bacterium
AAGGGGTATCGCCGCAATCCATCCCGATTGCCGGCCCATGGCCGGGCGGCCAGACGCTGGTGACACGGTGACGCACAGCCCGGCGAGCGCGGATGCACGCGAGCGACGAAATGCAGGACGCGCAGCGCGCAAATGGGAATGGAAGCCGTGCGGGATTGCGCATCCAGCCGCGCAAGACGCGCCGCGGCGCTTAATCAGGCAGATGCCGGACCAGTTGCGCGATATAGGCGTCTTCGATCTGCAGCAGGTGCAGTTGCGCCGCTAGTTGCTCCAGGTAGTGCCGATTCGAGCCGATCACGCCAGAGGCCTTGGCAATCATCGCTGCGGTGACCGGTAGCGGCAATTCGCCGACATAGTCGCCATGATCAGGGTTTGCGGTGAACACCACCGCATTGACCGACCCTTGCGGGGTATCGACCGGCAACAGACGCGGGCAGTAGCTGCCGCGAATCATCTCGCGCCGCCACAACATCGTCGATTCGACATCGACACGCTCCGGTGCAATCCGGAACACCAGGCCCCGGCATTGGCCCATACCGCAGGCCTCGAGTGCCAGCATCAAGGCTGGATGCTCCTGGCAACCACGCCCGAGATGGGACTTGAACGTGAAACGCCGCTGGTAGCCGGCCAGGTCCGCCAGACGTACCTCGTCGAAATGTATAGCCGGGTCCCACATCAGGGAACCATAGGAATACACCCACAGATCACCCCCCGGCTGCAACGCGCCGAGCGTGGCACGCCGGTTCGCCTCGCGCACGTCGTCGGTCAGCCGCCAGTCCGGTGACCGGCCCAGGTCGCGCGCCCGCGCGTCCCAGGCGGCCAACACCTCTGGTGTCATGCGCACCGCCGACTGCTCGATCGGCGTCAGGCGCCCGCGCAGGTCTGGCAGGTGCCGGAAGGCATCATTGGTGGAGGGGTGGTCACCGCGCATGTCCGGAGTCAGCGCGCTGGATCGCCGAATGCGGCGCTTGAAGTCTGCGTAGATGCGGTTGAATGCACCAGCCGCTCCCGCAGTCCTCTCAGGACAGGTTCACCTGGCAGTCCAGGTTTGCGGGCACGGTTTCGGCAAACCCGAAACGCCGCCGCTGCTCCAGCGCGTCTATCAGGCCGTCGATATGTTCCAGAAACGCCTCACGGCTGTCATGCGGACTGCCGATGATCACCTGTGAAGAGTGATCAGCCAGAGCGGCCTCACCTGCGGTACGGGCCCAGCGTCGTACTTCGCAGTAGGCGATGAAGGCCAGGCGCCCCAGATCGCCGCTTTTCCTGCTGTGGTGCAGGTCAGCGAGCAGGTCGTCCAGACCAAGCTGTAGTTTCAGTGCGCTATTCATGTTGCGTTGCAGCATGATAACCCAGACTGACGCGAAGCTTACAGATCGCAGCCGATCGGACACTCGGTCGCCTCGAAAAATCAGGGGAAACCAGCAAAGCCTTATGGCATGCCGCCTTGCACAGGAACGACAAGCATTAGAGTCGCACACCTGAAGTGAAGGTCTGGCGCGGCCTTCAAGGTGCCGGCCTGCTGCCAGGCGCCCCGACCTTGCCCCCGCCATGCGCGCAACCCCGCCGGATCGCTCCAAATAAGTGATGTCGCGGCTCTTACCGTATCCGGCGCAGCAGGAACATGCCAACCAACGCATGAACGTCCCCGCCGCCCACTGCCAACGCCGGATCCATCAGAAAATCGTCGGCAATCCATGGTGCGCCACCGGTAATCACGCTGACGGCATTCTTACACAAGCGCGCCATCGCACCGCCATACACCAGTGTCGCACCCCGCAGCAGCAGGCGTACCCACGTCGACGATCGCCGTCAGACCGGTCGCCCCCAGCTTGTCAGGTGGCGACCCTGGCAACGGTTAGCATCGGTGGTCCATCATGCGTAACAGGTCCGACCGAACATCAGCACGCCGGAGGCTTTCTTGACCGACTACGATTTCCCATCGTTTCTCGATTCGCCCATCAGCCTGGCGGCGTGTGGCCTCATCCTGTTGCTCGCGCTACTGGGCTGGTTCTTGCTGAACAGGCAATGGAGCCGTTTGCGCGTGGGCGGGCGCACGCGCGCCCTGGAAACCATGGCGCTGGGCGTGGCCACGGTGACCGCCCTGCTGGTCGTGGTCTTTGTCCATGCCCATTTCGACAAGCAGGACCGGGACCTGCGCATGCTGGCCGAACTCGAGCAGAAGAACGCATTGGCCGCCGAGTTGCGCAGCAAGATCACCGCAGAGGTCGACCGGGTGCGCGCCATGCTGGCCGATCGCACCGTGCGCCGCATCGAGCAGCAACAACTGTCGCAGGCACGTGAAGAGCTGGCCCGGTTCCAGTCGCTGAACGATCCGCGCATCACGCAGATGCTGGCGCTGATCGACA
>JBFJZP010000628.1:0-2368 GCA_041622095.1 Burkholderiaceae bacterium
CCAGCGCGGGCCCTGCAGTCGCGGGCCTTCGGCGACCTTGATCGGCAACACATATCCGACCGCGGTATCGAGCTTTTGCGTGAACACGCGGCGCAGCCGGGCGCGTTCCATCTCGTCTTCCAGCCGCGACTTGAAGGGGTCGACATTGACCGGCAGGCGGCGTTCGCGCCACAGGTAATACCAGCTGTCCTCATATCCGGGCTGGATGTACTGTTTGCTCAGGCCCAGCCGCGCCGCCAGTGCTTCGGTGAAACGCTGCGCGTCGGCACTGGTGTAGTGGGTCGGGTCGCGTTCATCGACGAACAACTCCGGATGGCCCCAGACCGGTTGCCCGTCGGCGCGCCAGTAGATGTTCAAGGCCCAGCGCGGCAACTGCTCGCCCGGATACCATTTGCCCTGGCCGAAATGCAGGAAGCCGCCCTTGCCGTAACGATCGCGCAGCTTGTGCACCAGCGCGGTCGCAAAGCCGCGCTTGGTCGGGCCGAGCGCATCGGTGTTCCACTCGGCGGCATCCCGGTCACTGACCGCGACGAAGGTTGGCTCGCCACCCATGGTCAGGCGCACGTCGCCGGCGTCGAGCTCTGCATCAACCGCCGCGCCCAGTTGCATGACCGCGTCCCACTGGGTCTCCGTATAGGGTTTCGTGACCCGGGGTGCCTCGTACAGGCGGGTGACCTTCATCTCGTGCGCGAATTCCACCTCGGCCTCGTCGACCCCGCCTTCGATCGGCGCGGCGCCGGACGGTTGTGGTGTGCAGGCCAGCGGGATATGGCCTTCGCCGGCGAGCAGGCCGGAGGTGGCGTCGAGCCCGATCCAGCCGGCGCCCGGCAGGTAGACCTCGCACCAGGCATGCAGATCGGTGAAGTCGACTTCGGTGCCGCTGGGGCCGTCCAGCGCCTTGACGTCCGGTGTCAGTTGAATCAGGTAGCCGGACGCAAAACGCGCGGCCAGGCCGCAGTTGCGCAGCATCTGCACCAGCAGCCAGGCGGAGTCGCGACAGGAGCCGGCCTTGAGCGCCAGCGTTTCTTCCGGAGTCTGGACACCGGGCTCCATCCGGATCAGGTAGCGAATGTCCTGGTGCAGCATCTGGTTGATGTCGACCAGGAAGTCGATGCTGCGCCGCTTGCGCCGGTCGACCCGTTCCAGGTACTGGCGCAGCAGCGGTGTCACCGGATCGCAGGCCAGGTAAGGCGCGAGTTCCTGCTTCAGCAGGCTGTCGTATTCGAACGGGAACTCTTCGGCTGTCGGCTCGAGAAAGAAGTCGAACGGGTTGTAGACCGCCATCTCGGCGACCATGTCGACCGTGATCTTGAACTCCGTCGCCTTGTCGGGAAATACCAGCCGCGCCTGGTAGTTCGCAAAAGGATCCTGTTGCCAGTTGATGAAATGGCCGGCCGGCTCGATCTTCAGCGAATAGGACAGGATCTTGCTGCGGCAATGGGGTGCCGGGCGCAGGCGGATGACCTGCGGCCCCAGGTTGACCGGGCGGTCATATCGGTAATGGGTGACGTGGTGCAGCGCTGCGTGGATGGACATGTCATGCCTTCGTTGAATCGGGTCGTACTTGCAAGAAACTGGCCAGGCAAACAAGGCCCTCCATACCCGTGATACTAGCAGCCTGAAGGTTTATTCCGTCTTCGACGGAGGGCGGCGGAGAGGTGCCGCAATTTGCCCCGTAGCAATGCAGGAGATGATGATGTTGGCTGCTTATTACGAACGCACCGGTTTGGCGCATGCGGTGTTGCAGGTGGCGGATGTGCCGTGTCCGGTGGTCGGGCCGGGCGAGGTCCGGGTGCGGCTGCGCTGGTCCGGCGTCAACCCCTCGGATGTCAAGTCGCGCGCCGGCCTGCGCAGTTCGCAAATGCCGTTCCCGCGGGTGATTCCGCACAGTGACGGCATGGGTGTGATCGACGCCGTCGGCGAAGGTGTGTCGCAAGAGCGTATCGGGCAACGGGTCTGGGTCTGGAATGCGGCCTGGGGACGCCCCGGTGGCACCGCCGCGCAGTCGGTGGTCTTGCGCCAGGACATGGCGGTCGCATTGCCGGATGCGACCAGCGACGAGGCCGGCGCCTGCCTGGGCATACCGGCAATGACGGCGCTGCACGCGGTCCTGTGTCGCGGCGGTGTGGCAGGGCAGCGGGTGCTGGTGGCCGGCGGCGCCGGGGCGGTCGGCCATTACGCGGTGCAGTTCGCGCGGCTGCTGGGCGCGCGCCAGGTGCTGGCCACGGTCAGCAATGCGGAGAAGGCGGCTCTGGCTCAGGCTGCCGGCGCCGACCTGGTGATCAACTACCGCGATGCGCCGCTCGCCGAGCAGGTGCGTGCGGCCACCGGTGGCGCCGGACTCGACCGCATCGTCGAGGTCGATATC
>JBFJZP010000629.1:0-2366 GCA_041622095.1 Burkholderiaceae bacterium
CAGGGCGGCGGCCTTGACCAGCGAGGCCAGCATGGCGGATTTCAGGAGGTGTCTCATCGGTTCGGGATCCTTTCGGTTGCATGGAAAAAACGGTCCTCGCCGGCAATGAAGCCGGCAACGAGGGTGCGGTAGGTCGACTCGACGATGTCGGCCAGGCCTGGAAACTGGTTCTCATGGGGCAAGGCCAGCGCGCGCACCTTGGCAAACACCTCGGCCTGGCGCGCCGGCGCGGCAACCTGGTACACATCGCGCTTGAATCGGGTGGCGTCGCGCACGCAGGCGGCCCGTTCCGCCAGCAAGGACACGATCTGCGTGTCGAGTGCATCGATCTGCTGGCGCAATGCACCCAGGGTCTGCGCCTTGGGCATGTAGTCGGGGTCGGTGAAGCGGCGCACCGGCGCGCCGCTGGCGTCCGGCTCCTGCGTGGAAGCGGTCATGGTTTTCGTCTACCCGGATCGGACAAGCTACGGAATGTGTCGAGCTTAACAAACAGCGCCGCGGGTGCCGCGGCTGTCGACTACAGGCGCCGGTAAACGCAGAACACACCGTCCGGCAGGATCGAGTTGTCATAGTGCCGGTCGTGCAGCAACACCGTCTCGGTGATCCGGCCCACCTGTTGCAGTTGCGCCAGCTTGTCCTTGAAACCGAGCGGCTCCCAGACTTCCATCTTCACCGTGAACGCAAACGGCGCGCCCGGCTGGAGCACGCGGAACACCTCGTCCAGACAGGCGGCATCGACATGGCCGTGCGTGAAGGTGCCGGAACAGCTGGCGCCGCCATACACCGCATCGGCCATCGGCAATGGGCGATTGAGGTCGGCGACCACGAAGTTGCGGTACACATTGCGGCGCGCTGCCACCTGCATCATCTCGGGCGAAAGATCCAGGCCGTCGATGGTGGTGAATCCCAGCCCTGACAGCTTGTGGCCTGCCAGGCCGGTGCCACAGCCGATGTCGAGCACCGGCGCCTGGCGATCGGCCAGGTGTTCGCCCAGCAGGCGCGCCACGGTGGCCGGGGAGCGGTACCCCAGGCCCTGCAACATGGTTTCGTCGTAGGTTTCGGCCCAGTCCCGATACAGGGCGCGGGATTGCTCTTTCCCGTCGATCGCGTAAGCCCGCTCCAGCAGGGCTGCCGCCTCGGGACTCACATTCGCCGGGATCTTGCGTTCAATCGGCATCGGACCAGTGTAGGCCGATGCCCGGCACAGGGCAACCCACCTGGTCGCCCTGACACCCACCTGGTCGCCCGGCCGGTCACGGCACATCGCCGGGGCGAGCCGCCGCGTCAGAAAACGCCGCCGAACGATCCGCCATCGAGCAGCAGGTTCTGGCCGTTGATGTAGCCGGCATGGGCGCTGCACAGGAAGGCGCAGGCCGCACCGAACTCCGCGGGCTGGCCCAGGCGCCGCGCCGGATGCTTGGCGATACGCGCGGCACGCACTTCGTCGGCATCGCGTCCCTCGCGCTTGGCCTGGGCCGCGAAGTTGCCCGCCAGCCGCGCGGTGTCGAAGGTGCCCGGCAGCAGGTTGTTGATCGTCACGCCCCGGGCCACAGTGCTGCGCGCCAGCCCGGCGACGAAGCCGGTCAGCCCGCAGCGTGCGCCGGTCGACAGGCCCAGCCCGTCCACGGGTGCCTTGACCGCACTCGAGGTGATGTTGACGATGCGTCCGAAACCGCGTGCCATCATGCCGTCGACCAGTTCGCGGATGATGGCGATCGGTGCCAGCATGTTGGCGTCCAGCGCCGCCAGCCAGGTGTCGCGGTCCCAGTGGCGGAAGTCGCCGGGCGGCGGCCCGCCGGCATTGGTGACCGCGATGTCGAAAGCCGGGTGGGCCGCGAACATGCGTGCACGGCCTTCTTCGGTCGTGACATCGGCTGCCACCCAGTGCACCGGCGCCGCCGCGCTTGCGGCGAGTGCCTCGGCCGCGGCGCGCAGCGGACCCTCGGTGCGCGCGACGATCACCAGTTCGACACCCTCCGCAGCCAGCGCGGTGGCGCAGGCCAGGCCGAGTCCGGCGCTGGCACCACATACCAGCGCCTTGCGGCCGGATATTCCCATGTCCATGGCGGTCTTTCTTGTTCCGTGTTGCGCTTGCAGCCGCCCGCGTCAGCCCAGCGGCATCGGCGTTGCGGCGCGCAGGTCGACGTCCAGGCGCGCCCAGGCGTCGATCTCGACCGTCAGCTCCGGAAACACCAGCGCCGACACCGCCACCAGCGTCGCGCACGGATACACGCCGCCGAAGAATTCGCGCCGGGCCCGGCCCACCGCGTCCTTGTCGGCGATATCGGTCACATAGATCACGGTCTTGGTGATGTTGTGCCGGTGCCCGCCGGCCGCCTCGACCAGCGCCGCGATCTTGCCCAGCA
>JBFJZP010000630.1:0-2350 GCA_041622095.1 Burkholderiaceae bacterium
CTTCACGCAGATGGGTGGCGAAGGTGTGCCCTGGGTCGGCCAGCAACCGTTCAGCACCGACCAGCACATGTTCGCGAACCTGGGCGACGGCACCTACTTCCACAGCGGCCTGCTGGCGGTGCGCCAGAGCATCGCCGCCGGCGTCAACATCACCTACAAGATCCTCTACAACGATGCGGTCGCGATGACCGGCGGCCAGCAGGTCGGCGAGCGTGCCGAGGGGCATTCGGTGGTGCAGATCGCGCAGTCGATGCGTGCCGAAGGGGCCGTGAAGATCGTCGTCGTGACCGACGAACCGGAGAAATACGACGGTGTCAAGCTGGTCGACGGCGTGGCGGTATTGCACCGCGACACGCTGGACGCGGTGCAGCGCGAGTTCCGCGAGATCAAGGGCACGACGGTCATCATCTACGACCAGACCTGCGCCACCGAGAAGCGCCGCCGGCGCAAGCGCGGCAAGCTGGCCACGCCGGCCAAGCGCGTGGTCATCAATGAACTGGTCTGCGAGGGTTGTGGCGACTGCGGCGTGCAGTCCAACTGCATGAGCGTCGAGCCGCTGGAGACCGAGTTCGGGCGCAAGCGCCAGATCAACCAGTCGACCTGCAACAAGGACATGTCCGGCCTGAAGGGCTTTTGCCCGAGTTTCATCACCGTCGAGGGCGGGCAGTTGAAGAAGAAGGCCAAGGACAAGGCCTTGTCACCGTTCGAGCTGGGTGCCTTGCCCGAGCCGAAGCCGATCGCGCTGGACACGGCGATCGGTCAGGTCTGGGGCATCATCGTCGCCGGTGTCGGCGGCACCGGCGTCATCACCATCGGCCAGTTGCTCGGCATGGCGGCGCATATCGAAGGCAAGGGTATCGTCACGCAGGATGCCGCCGGTCTGGCGCAAAAAGGTGGTGCCACCTGGAGCCATGTGCTGATCGGCGAACGCCAGCAGGACATCCGCACCACCCGTGTCAGCATGGCCGCGGCCGACCTGATCATCGGCTGCGATCCGCTGGTGACCGCCGGCAAGGAAACCATGATGCGCATGCGCGAAGGGCGTACCCATGTGGCGCTCAATTCGCACAGCACACCCACCGCCGCCTTCGTGCGCAATGCCAACTGGCAGAACCCGGCCGAGGCCTGTGCCGCGGAGATCGCGCAGGCGGTCGGTGTCGACGGTGTCGGCGCCTTCAATGCCGATGCTGCGGCGACCAAGCTGCTCGGCGACAGCATCTATACCAACCCGATGATGCTCGGCTACGCCTGGCAAAAGGGCTGGATTCCGCTGGGCCATGCATCGCTGATGCGGGCGATCGAGCTCAATGCGGTGGCGGTGGACAACAACAAGGCCGCCTTCGAGTGGGGTCGGCGTGCGGCCCATGACTGGGCCAGCGTCGAGAAGCTGCTGGCACCGGCGCAGGTGCTGCAGTTCCGCAAACGCGAGTCACTCGACGATATCGTCGCGCGGCGGGTCGAGTTCCTGACCGCATACCAGGACGCGGCGTATGCCAAGCTGTACCAGGCGTTCGTGCACAAGGTCCGTGATGCCGAAGCCAAGCTGGGCAAGACCGTGCTGGCCGAGAATGTGGCCCGGTACCTGTTCAAGCTGATGGCCTACAAGGATGAATACGAGGTCGCCCGGCTGCATACCGATCCGGCCTTCCTGGCCAAGGTGAACGGCATGTTCGAAGGCGACTTCAAGCTGAACTACCACCTGGCGCCACCTTTGCTGGCCAAGCGCAATGACAAGGGCGAATTGCAGAAGCAGAAGTTCGGCCCTGCGATGTTGACCGGCTTTCGCCTGTTGGCCCGGCTCAAGGGCCTGCGCGGTGGTGCCCTCGACATCTTCGGTCGCAGCGAGGAACGTCGCAGCGAACGCGCGTTGATCCTGGAGTACCGCGCCAGCATCGACGAGGTGCTGGCCGGCTTGAACGCCGACAACCATGCGCTGGCGCTGGACATCGCCCGGCTGCCGGAGAAGATCAAGGGCTACGGTCACGTCAAGGAGCGCAACCTGGTCGCTGCGCGCCAGCAATGGCAGGAGCTGATGCAACAGTGGCGCCAGCCGCAGGCTGCTGCGCCGGCTGCTTCAGCCGCGGTCGCCTAATTCGATCGGCTGGCCGTGCGGCGTGTGCAATGCCGCATCGGCCCAGGCGTGTTCCAGTGCGTGCAACTGATCGGCCGTCGCGATGCCGCGCGCGATCGCCAGTTCTTCCAGCGCATCGAGCCAGTGCCGGTAGTAGCTGCTGCCGTCGCCCGCATCGCCCTGCGCCTGTGCGCTGCGGATGCGCCGCGCCAGCGTGTCGGCCCATTGCGTCAGATCGGAGAGCGTCGTGTAGGGAAAGAGTGTAGTCTTCTGTGTAGA
>JBFJZP010000631.1:0-2349 GCA_041622095.1 Burkholderiaceae bacterium
CGATCTTCGCTAACCAGATCGCGCCGTTCTCCGCCTACGAAGGCGACCTGCGCACCACCCGCCTGCTCGCGCCCTCGAGCACGCACTGGCTGGGCACCGACGACCAGGGGCGCGACATCCTGTCGGCACTGATGTATGGCGCGCGTATCTCACTGGCGGTCGGCTTTGCGTCGGTGATCCTGTCGGTCGTCATCGGCGTGGTGATGGGCCTGCTGGCCGGTTTCCTCGGTGGCTGGGTCGACGGCGCGCTGATGCGCTTGTGCGACGTGATGTTGTCGTTCCCGGCCATTCTGGTGGCCTTGCTGATCGCCGGCGTCGGGCGCGCGGTGTTCCCGAACGCGCCGGACAACCTGGCGCTGGGTGTGCTGATCGTCTCGATCACGCTGACCGGCTGGGTCCAGTACGCACGCACCGTACGCGGCTCGACCATGGTCGAGCGCAACAAGGAATACGTGCAGGCCGCGCGCGTCACCGGCGTGTCCTCGCTGCGTATCATGCGCCGCCATGTGCTGCCCAACGTGCTCGGGCCGGTGCTGGTGCTGGCCACGATCCAGGTCGCCACCGCCATCATCACCGAGGCTACCCTGTCCTTCCTCGGCGTCGGCGCCCCGCCGACCTCGCCCTCGCTGGGTACCTTGATCCGGATCGGCAACGATTACCTGTTCTCCGGCGAGTGGTGGATCACGATTTTCCCGGGCCTGATGCTGATCATCATCGCCTTGTCGGTCAACCTGCTGGGCGACTGGTTGCGCGACGCGCTCAACCCGCGCCTGCGTTAAGCCATCATGAATGCCATGCAAGACAAGTCCGCGGTTCAGCCCGCATCCCGGGCCGGCGCTGCGGCAACACCGCTGCTGCGCGTCAAGGACCTGGTGGTCGAGTTCCCGACCCGCAACGGCACCTTGCGGGCGCTGGACAAGATATCGTTCGACATCGCCCCCGGCGAGGTGCTCGGTGTCGTCGGCGAATCGGGCGCCGGAAAGTCGCTGACCGGTGCGGCCATCATCGGACTGCTGGAGCCTCCCGGGCGTATCGCCGGCGGCGAAATATTGCTGGAAGGCCGGCGCATCGACAACCTCGGCCATGAGGAGATGCGCCATATCCGCGGCCGGCGCATCGGCGCGATCTTCCAGGATCCGCTGACCTCGCTGAACCCGCTGTATTCGATCGGGCGACAGCTGATCGAGACCATCCGCACCCACCTGCCGATGAACGAGAAGGATGCCCGCACGCGCGCCATCCGGCTGCTGCAGGACACCGGCATTCCCGCCGCCGAACAGCGTATCGACCACTTTCCGCACCAGTTCTCCGGCGGCATGCGCCAACGCGTGGTGATCGCGCTGGCGCTGGCCGCCGAACCCAAGCTGATCGTCGCCGACGAACCGACCACCGCACTCGACGTGTCGATCCAGGCGCAGATCATTGCGCTGCTCAAGACGGTGTGCAAGGAGCATGGTGCTGCGGTGATGCTGATCACCCACGACATGGGCGTGATCGCCGAGACCTGCGACCGGGTGGCCGTGATGTATGCAGGGCGTATTGCCGAGATCGGGCCGGTACACGAGGTCATCAACCATCCGGCGCATCCCTACAGCGCCGGCCTGATGGCGGCGATTCCGGACATCACGCTGGACCGCGAGAACCTGCACCAGATCGACGGCGCGATGCCCAGGCTCAACGCGATTCCCACCGGCTGCGCCTTCAACCCGCGCTGCGAACAATCGATGGAGCGCTGCGGCCGCGAGCGCCCCGAACTGATGGCCGCCGGCCCCACCCGGGCCGCCTGCTGGCTGCATGCCGTCGACGCGGCAAAGTCAAAGTAATACGGAAGCATTCCCATGGCACTGGTCCAAGCCGATGATCTGGCGATGAGTTTCGATGTCTCGGCCCCATGGCTGAACCGGGTGATCGAGCGTTCGCCCCGTTTGTTGCTGCATGCGGTCGACGGCGTCAGCTTCGAGATCGAAAAAGGCAAGACGCTGGCGCTGGTCGGCGAGTCGGGCTGCGGCAAGAGCACGGTGGCCCGGCTGCTGGTCGGCCTGTACGAGCCGACCCGCGGCGGCTTTCGCTTCGATGGCGCCGACGCCCACGCAACATATCAGAGTGCGGCCGGCCTGCAACTGCGCCGGCGCATCCAGATGATTTTCCAGGATCCGTACGCCAGCCTGAATCCGCGCTGGGTGGTCGAGGACATCGTCGGCGAGCCGCTGACCGAGCACGGGTTGATCACCGACAGGAACGCCTTGCGCCAGCGCGTCGAGGAACTGCTGGAGTCGGTCGGCCTGGCGGCACAGGACCGCACCAAGTACCCGCACCAGTTCTCCGGCGGCCAGCGCCAGCGCATCTCGA
>JBFJZP010000632.1:0-2344 GCA_041622095.1 Burkholderiaceae bacterium
CGGAACCACAGGATCAAAAGGAACACCATGAAACTTCTCTTCACATTGTTATGCGGACTCGGGCTGTCGCTGGCAGCCCAGGCGGAAAAGGTCGGCGAGGTATCAACCGCCTTCATCCTGATCGGCGCCAACCACAAGGTGGTTGTCGAAGCCTACGACGACCCCAAGGTCAACGGCGTGACCTGTTACGTGTCGCGCGCGCGCACCGGAGGTGTCATGGGCGCGATCGGGCTGGCCGAGGACAAGGCCGAGGCCTCGATCGCCTGCCGCCAGGTCGGCCCGATATCCTTCACCGGCAAACCCATGGATGCGCAGGAAGAGATGTTCAACGAACGCATTTCTGTGCTGTTCAAGAAGCTGCGCGTCGTGCGCATGCTCGACCGCAAGCGCAACGTACTGGTCTACCTGACCTACTCCGACAAGCTGATCGATGGCTCGCCGCAAAATGGCGTGACCGCCGTCGCACTGGGCTCGGTTGCCATGCCGCCGCCCTGAACCCGGTTGGCGTGCCGGCGCGCCCGGCTCACCATGGCAGGTCCGGGTATTGGCCGCTGGCGCGCGCCATGCGCAACACCGCATCGGCGGTGGCGAGATCCTGCGCGGCATGGCCGAGCGACTTGTAGACGGTGATGTCCTCCTTGTACAGGCGCCCGCGCATGTCGCCGAGGAGCACCTCGCCGATCTCGCCCTGCATATGGTCGGCGCTGACAACACCCGCAGCGGTGGCATGCAGCCACTCGCCGGCCTGCACGGCCGCACTGGCACGGGCGTCGACGAAGAAGCGCCCGCGCCGGACCACCTCGTCGTCTGCTTCGCGGTGATCGGCCACGCTGGCGCCGACCAGGTTGACATGTTGCCCCGGCACCAGCCATTCACCCAGGATGACCGGCTCATGCGCTGCGGTCACGGTACAGACCACGTCCGCGCCTTCCAGCGCCTGTTGCGCGGTCTCTGCCACCACCACCTCGATGCCATCGAGGCGGCCGAGCCTGGCAATCAGGTTATGCGCGCCGACCGGACGATGGTTCCACAACTGCAGCCGGCGCAGCCGCAGCACCTCGCGCATCGCGCGTACATGCCACAAGGCCTGGTGGCCGGAACCGAGTATGGCCAGCACACTGCTGCCCGGTCGCGCCAACGCGCGCGTGGCGACCGCACTGGCGGCAGCGGTCCGCAATGCGGTCAGCATATGGCTCTCGAGCACCGCCAGCGGCGCGCCGCTGGCGGCGGAGAACAACACCACCACGCCGGCATGGCTGGGCAGGCCCCTGGCACCGTTGCCGGGGTACAGGGCGAGCACCTTGGCTCCGAACACGCCATGCGCCGGCATGGCGCCGGGCATGATGCCCATTGCATTGGGGGATTGCAGCGCCATCACCTGGCGCGGCGGCGCCAGCACCTCGCCGCTGGAAATCGCGCGCATCGCCCCGGCCACCACCTCTATACATGGCGCCATTGGCAACAAGGCCTCGATCGCGGCCGCACCCAATAACTGCATGGAGTTCCCCCGACTTGGTCATCGCACCGGCCAGACGCCGTCCTCGTCCGGATTGTGGCGCACCGATGAACCTGCTTGATTGCCTCGCCGCCGGTTCGCCACTACATTGCACTGGATCATGACATTCGACGAATACCGCCAACACGACGCGCTCGGGCTGGCCGAGCTGATCCGGCGCCGCGAAGTGTCTGCTGCCGACGTGATGGCGGCTGCGCTGCAGCGGCTCGAAGCGGTCAACCCGGTCGTCAACGCGGTCTGCCACCTGCATGCGCCTGCCTTGCGGCCACCTGAATCGCCAGGCACAGCCTCGGCCCCGTTCGCCGGCGTGCCCTACCTGATCAAGAACCTGCATGCACCGGTCAAGGACATGCCGCTGACGCATGGCAGCCGCCTGTTCGCCGGCCAGGTGCATGACTTCGACTCGGAAACCGTGGCCCGGCTGCGCCGCGCCGGTTTCGTGCTGATCGGACGCAGCAACTCGCCGGAATTCGGCATGAATATCAGCACCGAGCCCCGGGCCAGCGGCACCACGCGCAATCCCTGGAACCTGGCGCACAGTGCCGGCGGCTCCAGTGGCGGCGCCGGCGCCGCGGTGGCCAGTGGCATGTTGCCGGCCGCACATGCCACCGACAGCGGTGGCTCGATCCGGATTCCGGCATCCTGCAATGGCCTGGTCGGTCTCAAACCGACGCGTGCGCTGCTGCCCTATGGCCCGCACCGCGGAGATGCTGCGCACGGCATCAGCCATGAACATGCGGTGACACGCTCGGTGCGCGATTGCGCCGCGATCCTGGACGCCACCGCCGGGCCCGATGTCGGAGCGCCGTATTTCACGCAACGGCCATC
>JBFJZP010000633.1:0-2344 GCA_041622095.1 Burkholderiaceae bacterium
CGGCCGGTGCGCCGGGCAACGGCACCGAAGGCTTGTGGTCGCTCAAGCTCAGTCAGATTGCGCCGGTGTTGCCCTACCTGCTGATGGTGCTGACGCTGGTGGTGCGCCCGCGCGGCTTGTGTGGTCCGCGCGAGGCCTGAGCATGCAGCAGGCAAGCCCCCCCATGCCGGTCGACGGCGCGTCGTCGGCGCGACCGATGAACTACTGGTTCTGGTGCCTGCCCGCGCTCGCCTGGCTGGCCGCGCCACTGCTGCTCGACGGCGGGCTGGGACTGAGCCTGCTCAGCCAGATCGGCATCGCAACCATTGTCTGCCTGAGCTACAACATCCTGCTCGGGCAGGGCGGCATGCTCAGTTTCGGCCACGCGCTGTATTCCGGCATGGGTGCGTTCCTGGCGATGCATACCTTGCAGCGGGTGGCCGGTGGCTGGCCGCTGCCGGTCGGCCTGATACCCCTGGTCGGCGGCGTGGCGGCCTTGCTGCTGGCCTTGTTGCTCGGCTGGGTGAGCACCCGCAAGTCGGCGACCCCGTTTGCGATGATCACGCTGGGCCTGGGCGAGCTGGCCTGGAGCGCTGCCTTGATGTTCCCGGGTTTTTTCGGCGGCGAAGGCGGCCTGACCGGTGACCGCACGGTCGGTCTGCAGATCGGTGGCTGGACGCTGGGCCCGGCCTGGCAACTGCATCTGCTGATTGCCGTCTACACACTGGTCTGCACCGCGGCGATGTATGCATTCACCCGAACCCCGTTGGGACGCCTGTTGCTGGCGGCACGCGACAACGCCGAGCGGGTCGCCTTCACCGGCCATGATCCGCATGTGGTGCGTTACCTGGCGTTCGCCATCGCCGCATTCTTCGCTGGCGTTTCCGGCGGCTTGGCGGCGCTGCATTTCGAGGTGGTCACATCGGACCTGCTGGCCGGCCAGCGCTCCGGCAGCTACCTGTTGTTCACCGTGCTGGGCGGCAGCGGGTTTTTCGTTGGTCCGATCATCGGCGCGGTGGTGATGGTGTTGTCGCTGGCCTTGTTCAGTGCGCTGACACCGGCCTGGTTGTTGTACCTGGGACTGGGCTTCATATTGACCGTCACCTACCTGCCCGGCGGCCTGGCCAGCCTGGCCAGTCGTGACCTGCGCCAAGGGCTTGTTGCGCGTTGGCGGCGCGCGCCCGGATCCTGCCTGGCGGCCTTGCTGGCCTGGTTGTCGACCCTCGGCGGTCTGGCCGCCCTGGTGGAGCTGTCCTACCAGTGGCATCTGCGGTCCACGCTCGGCGACACCACAGGTTTCCTGGGCCTGGCCTTGTCGGTGACCTCTGCGCTGAGCTGGTCGCTTGCGGCTTGCATGGCGCTGCTGGGTGGCCTGGTGCTGCGCTGGCTGGGGCGGCGCCGCCGTGTCGCCGATCCGCAGCCCGCAAGGCCTGCGCCATGAAGCCGGCGGGCACCGACCGGTCCGACGCGGCGGATGCGGTGTTGCGCATCAGTGGCCTGCACAAGCAGTTCGGCAGGACCGAGGTGCTACGCGGGCTGGACCTGCGCGTTGCAGATGGTGAGTCGGTGGCCATCATCGGCCCGAACGGTGCCGGCAAGTCGACCCTGTTCAACCTGATCAGTGGCCGTTCGGCGCCGACAGCGGGGCAGATCTGGCTCAAGGGCCGGCGCATCGATGGCCTGCCGGCGCATCGGATCAACCGCCTGGGCCTTTCGCGCAGTTTCCAGATCACCCATGTGTTTCCGCGCCTGAGTGTGTTCGAGAACCTGCGCTGCGCGGTGTTGTGGAGCCTGGGCCACCGGTATGTGTTCTGGCGCGCGATCTCCGGGCTGCGCGACGTGCAGGCGCGCGCCGAGGACATGATGGCGCGTATCGGACTGGAGCGCCGGCGCGATGTGCTGGCGGCCAGCCTCAGTTACGCGGAGCAGCGGGCGCTGGAGATCGGCATCACCGTAGTCGGAGGCGCCGACGTGGTGCTGCTCGACGAACCGACATCCGGCATGAGCCTGAGCGAAACCCGCCACTTCACCGGCCTGATCCGCGAACTGACCCGGGGCCGGACCTTGCTGACGATCGAGCACGACATGAGCGTGGTGTTCGGGCTGGCGGATCGGATTGCGGTGCTGGTGCAGGGCGAAATGTTGTGCTGCGATACGCCGCAGGTGGTGCGTGCCGACGCGCGGGTCCAGCAGGCCTACCTGGGTGTCGCTGATCCGCCGCCAGTGCTGGATGGAGGGCCGCCATGTTGAGCCTGCGCAATCTGTATGCCGGTCATGGCCAGGGTGACGTGATCCGGGGCGTGGACGCGGATGTGGCGCCGGGCGAGATCGTGGCAGTGCTCGGCCGCAACGGCTCCGGCCGCTC
>JBFJZP010000634.1:0-2339 GCA_041622095.1 Burkholderiaceae bacterium
ACCGGTCACGCGTCAGCGTCAGGCAGATCAGGCCACGCCCGTAGCGGGCCATGAAGTTGATGGCGGCGGCGTCCACATGGTCGGACGCCAGGATCAGGTCGCCTTCGTTCTCGCGGTCTTCCTCGTCGACCAGGATCACGATCCGGCCGGCGGCCAGGTCGGCAATGATGTCTTCGACCGGCGAGACCGGGGCGGGCTGGCGTGCGTTCATGCAGTGGCTCCAGCGATGGGTTGGGCCGATGTCCCGGCGACCAGGCGGTCACCGAGCATGCGTTCCACGTAACGTGCGATCAAATCGATCTCCAGATTGACCCGCGCGCCCGCTGTCAGCGAGCCCAGCGCGGTGTTGTGTACGGTGTGGGGGATCAGGTTGATGCTGATCTCGCAACCCTCGGGCAGGTCCCGGACCCGGTTGACGGTCAGGCTGACGCCATTGACGGTGATCGAGCCCTTGAAGGCCATGAAGCGACCCAGCGCCTGGGGCGCCAGCACCCGCAATTCCCAGCTTTCGCCGACTTCGGCCATCCGCTCGACGGTGCCGACGCCATCGACATGGCCGGAGACGATATGGCCACCGAGCCGGTCGTGTGCGCGCAAGGCCTTCTCGAGATTGACCGGCCCGATCTTGTCCAGCCCGGAAGTCTTGTCCAGCGACTCGGCCGACACATCGAGCGTGAAGGTGC
Organism: Burkholderiaceae bacterium; assembly: GCA_041622095.1. Lineage (GTDB taxonomy): Bacteria > Pseudomonadota > Gammaproteobacteria > Burkholderiales > Burkholderiaceae_C > CAISIP01. The sequence continues at coordinate 684 of JBFJZP010000634.1, forward strand.
CGGCCGCCGGGTCGATGCGGGTGGCGGTCATGCAGGCACCGTTGATCGCGATGCTGTCGCCGATGCCGACATCGTCGAGGTAACCGGAGGGGCAGGCGACGGTCAGGCGCTTGCCGTGGGACAAAGAGCTGCCGAGCGCGTCGATGGCGCTGATGCGCCCGACGCCGGTGATGATTCCGGTGAACATCGGGGTATTTTAGTTGCCGCGTCCCGGCCTTCTGCCGCCGCGCGCGACGAAACCGTGGCAGGCAAGGGAAATGGTGCTGCGGCTGGCGGCGGATCCGCCGACCCGGCAGGGATCAGAACTGCGCGCGGCCGGCGCCGCGGGCGACGATACACAGGTCCGGACCGACCATGGTGGCGGAGTGAAACGCCAGCGGGACGCTGTCGGCCAGCGCGGCCAGCGGGCCGAAATCCGCCATGCCCCGGCCCTGGCCGACCAGCCGGGGCGCCAGGTAGACCAGCATCTCGTCGACCAGGCCCTCGCGTACCAGTGAGCCGTTGAGCTTGCTGCCGGCTTCCACATGGATCTCGTTGCATTCGCGCACGGCCAGGTCGGCCAGCATGGCCGCCAGGTCGACCTTGGCGCGGCCGTCGCTGCGCTGGCCCGGCAGGTGGACGATGGTGGCGCCGTGCGCCGAGAGCGCCGACTCCTTTTGCGCGTCGCGCACCGCGCAGTAGATCAGGACCGGCCGAGTGGACAGGAAGAGCCGGGCATCGGGCGGGGTCTCCAGCCGGCTGTCCACGATCACCAGCATCGGTTGGCGGGTGCAGGGGACCAGCCGCACGTCGAGCTGCGGGTTGTCCTCCAGCACGGTTCCGATGCCGGTCAACACCGCGCTGGCCCGGGCGCGCCAGGCATGGCCGTCGGTACGGGCTGCCTCGGAGGTGATCCATTGGCTGCTTCCGTCATCGAGCGCGGTCCTGCCGTCGAGCGACGCGGCCACCTTCAGACGCAGCCAGGGGGTCTTGCGCACCATGCGGCTGAAGAATCCCAGGTTGATCTCGCGTGCCGCCGCCGCGCCGGGGCCGACCTCGACCGCGACGCCCGCGGCTTGCAGCCGGGCAAAACCGCGGCCGCCCACCTGCGGGTTCGGGTCGGCAATGGCCGCGACCACCTTGCCGATGCCGGCGGCGATCAGCGCGTCGCAACATGGTCCGGTGCGCCCCTGGTGCGCACAAGGCTCCAGCGTGACGTAGGCGGTGGCGCCGGAAACCTGGTTGCCGCGGGCCTGGGCGTCGCGCAGCGCCTGGATCTCCGCATGCGGGCCGCCGGTGGCCTGGGTATGGCCCTGGCCCAGCAGCGTCCCGTCGGCCGCGGTGATGACACAACCGACACTGGGGTTGGGCGGGGTCTGGTTGCGATGGGCTGCGGCCAGTTCGAGGGCGCGGGCCATGGGCGCGGGTAGGTCGTCTGGGTGCGGGTCGAGGCCGTGGGTCATGGGTATTGTGCCGCCTGGCGGCCAGAATCGACCGTCGGTCTGCATTCTAGGTGCGCGGGCAAGGCGGGTGGCTAGGATGTCTCCATGCGATTCCTCGACCTGCATCCGATCCTGGCCGTTTCCGGTGGCCGCCTGCTTCGGCGACCCCTGGCCGTGGAGCGCCTGGGCCGGGGTTTCACGCTGATCGAGACGATGATGGTGGTGGTGATCGTCG